>CANJXV010000018.1 GCA_947478935.1 Comamonadaceae bacterium | reverse complement strand
TCGCCTTGGCGCTTGCTGGCGCCATAGACGCTTAGCGGTGCACAGGTGTCGGACTCGCACCAGGGCCGATCGCCGCTGCCGTCAAAAACATAGTCGGTCGAGAAATGTGCCAGCCATGCGCCCAGACGTAAAGTTTCTTCGGCGAGCAGGGCCGGGGCCAGCGCGTTGACGGCATAGGCTTTGTCGGTCTCAGTTTGCGCTTTATCCACCGCTGTGTATGCGGCCGCGTTGACTACCAGGTCAGGTGCCACTGCACGAACGGTCTGGCGCAAGCCTTCGAGATCTGTCAAATCGCCGCACCAATGGTTTGGGTTGTCTTGCGCCCGGCTCGCCAGGGCGATCACTTCGCCTAAAGGTGCCAGGCTGCGCTGCAATTCCCAGCCCAACTGACCGTTTCGGCCTAGCAGCAAGATTTTCATGGGGTACTGCTCACATCTAGGTACTGCTGGGCTACCCATTCACGGTACGCGCCTGATTGGACTTCCCGTACCCACTCAGGGTTGTCTAGATACCAGCGCACGGTTTTGCGCAAGCCCGTTTCAAAGGTTTCCGCCGGTTTCCAGTCCAGTTCTTCGCTGATTTTGCGGGCATCGATGGCGTAACGGCGATCATGGCCAGGGCGGTCGGTGACAAAGCTGATTTGGCTGGCATAGGGTTGAGCGTCGATACGTGGCTGCATTTCGTCTAGGAGCGCGCAGACCGCATGCACGATGTCTATATTGGCTTTTTCGTTCCAACCACCCACGTTATAGGTTTCTCCGATCCGGCCACGGTCCAAGACCACGCGGATGGCAGCGCAATGGTCCTTGACATACAGCCAGTCCCGAATCTGCTGGCCGTCGCCATATACCGGCAGGGGCCTACTCGCCAGGGCGTTGACGATCATCAGGGGTATCAACTTTTCCGGGAAATGCAGTGGGCCGTAGTTATTGCTGCAATTGGTTGTTAATACCGGCAGCCCATAGGTGTGGTGGTAGGCGCGCACCAAATGGTCGCTGGCGGCCTTGGAGGCGGAATACGGGCTGTTGGGTTCGTAGCGTCGCGATTCGCTAAAGGCGGCTTCATTGGGTACCAGCGAGCCATAGACCTCGTCGGTGGAAACATGCAAAAACCTGAACTTGGACGCGTCGGGCTGAGCAAGACTCGCCTGGTAAGCCCGCACTGCCTCCAGTAAGCGGAAGGTGCCAACGATATTGGTTTCGATAAATTCGGCTGGACCACTGATAGACCGGTCCACATGGCTTTCAGCCGCAAAATTTAGGATCGCCCTGGGCTGATAACGCGCCAGCAGCGTCGCCACCAAGGCACTGTCCCCGATGTCGCCCCGTACAAAAATATGGTTTGAATTGTCTTTAACCGGATCTAGGTTGCGCAAGTTACCGGCATAGGTCAGTTTGTCCAGATTGACTACGGTTTCCTTGCTCTGGGTCAGCCAGTCGAGGACAAAATTACTACCGATAAAGCCGGCGCCGCCGGTCACGAGAATTGCCATAAACACCTTTTTTGCGCATATATTCAAACCGGTTGACAGTTTAATAGCCTTTAAAACAAACATCGCGGCTAACTGCGGAGCTTAGGCCAGACCGAAAAACGGGGAAAAGTGCAAGGCGCGACCGATAATATTCGCCTATGACCAATAAGCCACGCCCATACCATTTGCCGCTTGCGGCTATGGGCAATTAAGCGGCGTATGCAGGGCCCAGAGGCGCTGGCAGCCCTATTTCAGCAAGGACTCGCCTTGCACCAGCAGGGCCATCTAGAACAGGCCAAGGCTGCCTACGAGCAGATGCTAGCCCTGCATCCCGGGCATGCGGATGCCATGCACATGCTGGGGGTCATGGCCATGCAGGCGCAAAACTACCCTTTGGCGGCCGACCTCATCAGCGTTTCGGTTCAAGCCAATCCGGCTAACGCCACGGCGCAGCTCAATTTGGGCCTGGCCTACAAAGAATTACAGCGTTTTGAAGAAGCGCTTTCTTGCTATCAGCACGCTATACACCTGAGGCCTGACTATGCAGAGGCTTTTAACAATAGGGGGGCGGCGCTGCATCTTTGCCAGCGCTATGAAGAGGCGATAGACAGCTTGAATCATGCTATTGGCCTCAGAGCTGATTACGCGCAGGCTTTTTTTAACCGTGCCCTTGTGTTGCAAGCAAGCGGACGCCTGGAACAGGCTTTGGCCGATTATGAAAAAGTCTTAGAAATTGAGCCGGACTATGCCCAAGCTTGGAATAACCGGGGCGTAGTCTTGCAGGAGCAACTGCGCTGGGAAGAGGCTGCTACAAGTTACGCCTGTGCAATAGCGGCCCAGAGCGATCTGGGTCAAGCCCATTACAACCTGGGCAATGCACTGCGGGCCTTGGGGCGGTTTGAGCAAGCCATAGCAAGCTATGACGCTGCCATTGGGCTAAAGGCCGACACAGCCCACGCCTTCAATAACCGTGGCCTGGCTTTACAGGAACTGCATCGTAGTGCTGAGGCCATAGCAAGTTATGACAGCGCAATTGCTATCCAAGCGGATTTTGCAGATGCCTACTGGAACAAGGCGATTGAATTACTGCTGTGCGGTGATTTTGCGCAGGGTTGGACGCTTTACGAGTGGCGTTGGCAGCGGGCCACATTTAGCTCGCGCAAACGCGACTTTGCGCAGCCGCTGTGGCGAGGGGATGCGACGCTGGTCGGGAAAACCGTGCTTTTGCATGCAGAGCAGGGGCTGGGCGACAGTATCCAGTTTTGCCGCTACGCCCGGGAAGTTCAAGCCCTGGGCACCGACGTGGTACTAGAAGTCCCCCGTCCATTGATGGCTCTGTTTGCAACGTTGGTAGGCGTCAGCCAAATCATTGAAAAAGGTGCGCCCTTACCGCATTTTGATTATCACTGCCCCTTACTGAGTTTGCCACTTGCATTTCAAACGCGGCTGGAGAACATCCCCAGCCACACCCCCTATCTGGCTAGCACTGCGCGCCAGCGAGACCTTTGGAACCGCCGCTTGGGCCCGTACACCAAGCCGCGCGTTGGCTTGGTATGGTGCGGCAATGCGCTAGATAAAAACGACCTTCAACGCAGTGTGCGCTTGCAGGATTTATTGTCGTATTTGCCTCCTGGCCTGGACTACATCTGCTTGCAAAAAGAGATGCGGCCCTCTGACCTGGATGCGATGCAAACCGGCCCGATGCGCTTTTTCGGGGCGCAGATAAGAGATTTTTCCGATACCGCCGCCTTATGCGATTTGGTAGATTTGGTGGTTTCAGTCGATACCAGCGTGGCGCATCTGGCCGGCGCGCTGGGCAAGCCGACGTGGATTTTGTTGTCCTACTCCCCTGATTGGCGCTGGATGCTTGAGCGGGAAGATAGTCCCTGGTATCCCAGTGTCCGCCTGTACCGGCAAAATCCGGGGCGCTCATGGCAACCGGTATTGGAGCGCCTGCGGTCAGATTTGAGCACGCTTGCCCGCAGTGGGATTTGAAGCCTGCCTGTACTAGACCTTGCGCTCTACCGCACTGGCGCTTTCAATTGCGTTTATGGGCCGAGCACAAACGCTTCAATGGCTTGATAAGCCTCTTGCCCCGCCCCGTAAAACATATGGAAACCCGAGCTGCAAACATCTTGGGCCTGACCTTCACCGCCCCGGATGTGAACGTAACTCAGGCGCTGGGTATTGGTGCTGCGCTGCTCTTCAAAGACTTTGCGTGCGTTGTAATTCGTCGATTTGGCGCATGCGTCTTTTTCGTGGGCAAGGAAAAGAATAGATAACTGCGTTTTGTTATCAAAGCGAGCGCCATTGCGTGCAGAGCTGTAGATGGCGCCTGCAATTAAATCGGTCTTATTCTCTCTTTGCAGCATGGCATAAAACTCTGTCAAGCTCACAGCGCCATTGCTATGGCCCATAAGCCACACCGGAACACCGTAGTTTGATTTGTAATAGCGCACGACCGATTCGATGCGCGCCAAATGTTCTGTATTGGTACGCGACACCGGGTAATTGGCACCCACGGGCAGCGGCACCGGTGAATCAAAAATCACCACATTAAAACTACCACTGCTTGCATTGCTATCGCTCAAGGGCTTGAGCGTTGCCCCATAAAACCCGCCTAGATTTTTTCGCTCTGCTGTCAGGCCAATGCGTCCTTCGCCTCCGGGTATGTAAATGAGGGTTGCCTTTGGCGTCGCACCAGGCCAGAAAAACGTCAGCGTCGGCTCCAAATTGGTATTCGATGCTTGCGCGCCAAATGCGATTGGGATTACTTGGGCTGAAGCGAAATGGGTGCTGGCAGCAAGGGTAAGTAAGCAGGCGAATAAATAATACATTGTTCCAACTCTCCAAAGTTAAATCTAATGGTGGCGAATGTCTAGATTAAGGCACTGCTGCACCATATAAGCCTCCTCTTAGTACAAATAAAAAAAGCCTCCGTACGGAGGCCTTTTGGGTCAAAACAACTATCGGATTAGGAGAAGGTTTCCAATGTTCCATCCAGCGCCATGAGACCTAATTGCGCACCGAGCGCGGGAAATTTTTCTTTCAATTGACGGCGAAACTCCAGCAAAGCTTCTTTGTGGGTTTCTGTTTCAGCAGCCGGGTTGGCTACTTTGGCTTCGCCATATGCAATTTTCGCAGCGCCGCAGTCACGGTGGTTGACCACAATCACTTTCTTAATATTGTGAAGTTGAATCGAAGCACCCAGGTTTTCCCAAAAGGTTTTACTCCACTCTTTGAATGCCGGAGCTACCACGCCGATGGATGCACCGGCAATGGTGAATGCGCTGTATTTACCGCTCAGGCCATCGCTGGCCTGCTTTTTATTGACCATGTCTTGGAACCTGGGATCGATGCAGGACAAAACCATTGCTTCATAGTTACCAGATGCTGCTTGAACGCCAGCTGACAGCATGCCAATAGAACTGAACAAAACCGCTCCACCAGCCAGGCGCATAAATTCGCGGCGGGAATTGGTATTACTTAGCATATCGCCGCAGCAGACAGGTGCATAGGCAGAGGAATTTTTCTTGAACTTCATTATCTTCGGCTCCAACGAGGTGTGTAAAAAGGATAGGATTTTGAAAAACGCGGAGTCATGATAATCAAAAAATAATTATTTGCAAACTCAGGGGTATGTGCGTAGATGGCATTGTTATGTCGGCAAAAAAAAGGCTTGCGGATGCAGGGCGCCTTAATCCAAATTTGAAATTGCCTTAGAGAATTGGATCCGGCACATACAGTTATGGAGCGGAGCCGAGAGATGGGGCAGGCGGTGTCGACAAGCTGACAGTTTTTAATTGCAGCCGTATGTAAGCGGCATCACCTGAAAATCCACTCGCGAGGGGTGGGTTATATGACCGTCGCCGTTGCTGCGCATAAGCTCTGCAGTCACCACTTGGGAGCCCCAAGCCACTGCACCCGCCTCTGCTGCTTTTTTGCCCAGAGGTGCGAAGGGTGCTGCATGAAAGCTTGAGGAAAATTTTCCTGCGCTGGAGCTGGAAATTGATCTGCATCAACTCGCCAATCAGCTTTTGCCTTACTGTGTAGCTTGCGCACATTGTCCACGCACAAACCTTAATGCCTGACGGCAACAGTCCGATGTCTGCAGCGGGTTATTCCCAGTCCCATTGGGTCTGCGCCCTGAGTCCTAGCGAAAAGTTCGAAAGCAGTGCAGATATAAATTCTTTGATAAAAGCTTGGCACCTTAGGATGATTAAACATCTCATTATTCTCAGTACTGATCAGTTGGTAACTGATGTAAAGCGTTTGTACCGAAGCCTAAACCCGGGCTTATGCACGATGACGGTGTCCAATATGAGAGAACTCTATGCCATCCCTCGTGACGTGCTTGACCAATCACGGCTCATTTCGTTTTTAAGCGCAGTGATTGTTCCTTCTGAAATCCTCAATCATTTGGAATACGGAGCCTATAACTTTCACCCGGCGCCTCCGGCGCGACCTGGCTGGGGTGCAGCGAGCTTTGCCTTACTTCAAAAAGACGATTATTTTGGTACTACATTGCACCGGATGATTGAATATGTCGACGCGGGCCCCATCGTCGGGGTGGATACCTTTTTAATTCCCAAAGGCATACCCATTTACCAGTTGCGGGAGCTCGTTGGGCAGAGCTTGAGTCGGCTAGTTACTAATTCAGCGCAAGATGTCATGGGACATGAAAAAGATTTGCCCGTGCTGCCTTTTGCATGGGGTTCCAAGCGTTACAGCAAGCAGGATTATGTTGATATGACCCTCATAGATTCAGACATTGACAAGACGAGGCTGGAGTCCATGGTCAAGGCTTTTGGCGAAGCGGACAATGTGGCGCAACTTCGATTTTTAAAGGATAAGGAAATTTACTTTTATGCGCCGGAGAAAGGACAATGCCGGGACGCTGGGCACATCGAATATTTCCTTCACGGCCATCGGTTCGTCAATCGTTTTCCCGCTAAGCGCTGATTACACTGCCTGGCCCTAACCGGGCCTTGATAAGGGCGGCTGAGTCCTTATGCGTGTACCCTTATTACCCATGCCTCCTATTTCAGGTCCGCCCCATGCCGTCGCCCGCTTGCGCGCAGCGCGCCTTGCTCGCAGTTCCAAACCCTTTCTCGCTCGCGGTGGTATCAAGGGACTGCGATGTGCCGGCTGTCGCCTGGTGCCCAGTCACTGTCTGTGTAAATTGCGCCCCAGCTTGCCTACGCTTTCTGGCATGTGTTTGTTGATGGCGGATATCGAACCGCTCAAACCGAGTAATACCGGTTGGCTGGTGGCCGATGTTGTTGAAACCACTTACGCCTTTGGCTGGGCGCGCACTGAAGCTGACCCCGCTTTGCTCGCCCTGCTGTCCGATCCGCAATGGCAGCCTTATGTGGTGTTTCCCGCAGAGTATGTGATGCCACAGCGCGTGGTGCACGCCGTGCAAGTGGCGTCTTTTGCAAGCGCTACGCGTCCTCTGTTTATCTTGTTGGACGCAACTTGGTCGGAGGCACGCAAAATGTTTCGCAAAAGTCCTTATCTGGAGCGGTTTCCGGTGCTGAGTTTGCGGCCGCAACAGGCTTCGCAATATCAGCTGCGTCGCTCGCGCCGCGATGATCATTTTTGTACGAGCGAAGTGGCGGCCCTGTGCCTAGAACTTGCTGGCGAAGCCCGCGCCGCAGAAACTTTGGATGCTTATTTACGGGTATATACCCACCATTACCTGCGCGCCAAGCAACAATTGCCGGTGGAGCACCAAGGCCCGGCTTATGCACGCTGGGGGGCTTTAAGCGCTGCCTTGTAGTGCATACCGGCCCCATCGGAGCGCTAACTTGTGTTTGTGGCTGCCACTAGATCGGCAAATTTCTCACCAACGGTTTGCAAATACTTCGTCCGTTCGGATTCAGACTGAAATTGCAGGGCCAAGGGCCCGTCCAATAACAAGCAGGCAAGCCCATGCACGTGGGCCCAAAGAATAGTCGCCATGGTGTCTTGCGCACTTTTGCCGTGCACTATCACATTGAGTCGATCCAATTCACCTCGTGCACGGGCGCCAGACGTTTGCACTGCTGTAAACCGTAATGGGTCACAGAGCTCTGGCCGGAACATGATCCGAAACACGCCGGGTTGCACCAGGGCGAAGTTCACATAGGCTGCCCCCGAGGCCACCAAGGCCGCCCGCACACCCTGGGTGCTACTCAGGTCGTTGGCCTCTTGTAAGCACGCAGCCAATGCATCAAAACCATCGGCAACGAGCGAAGCGATGATGGCCTCTCTATTTTCAAAGTAGTGGTATGGCGCCTGATGGGTGCACCCGGTGCGCCTGGCAACCTCCCGCATGCTGAGCGCTGCCGGGCCACCCTCGTCCAGCAGCAGCCTACTGTTGAGCAGTAGATCATGTCGCAAGTCTCGCAATGAATCCGCCTTAGGTCTGCCCAGGTTTTTGGTATTCATACCAAGTATTTTAGCCCTGGAACTTGACGGCGTCTAATTACTAATTAGAATAAATAGACGCCGTCAAGCCGTGCGCGTTTGCAAGCTTCAATTCAAGCGTTTTCTACTTCTTATGGGGAGGTTTCATGATTTACCACGACCGGATGACCGCCAAGATGGAGGGTGACTTTGTGGTGTTTCTTATCGGCATGCGGCTCAATAAACCATGGCTTTTGCATAAGCTATTACCGGTCGTCGGTGCTATGCCAAAAATGCTAAAGGAGCTGTACACCCAGCCCGAGTTGGGGCTTATTCACCACGAAATGTGGTTTTCGCGCACCATCATTCTGGTTCAATACTGGCGCTCCATCGAGCAATTGATGGATTACGCCAAGAACAGAGACTCAGCGCATTTGCCAGCATGGCAAGCCTTTAACAAAGCGATTGGTACGGACGGTACGGTGGGCATTTGGCATGAAACCTATAGGGCGGGCCAGGGCACTTACGAGAATGTTTATGCCAATATGCCCGCATTTGGTCTGGGCAAAGCGGGCACATTGGTACAGGCCAAGGGCCATCTCAAGTCCGCATCCGACAGGCTCAATAGTTAGGTCGTGACGCAAAGGCGAAAATGCGCTATCGATTGGCAATAGGCATTTGTCCTTGATTTAAGATGCCAAAAGCCCCGTTAGGTTGGATTGCAGGATTGACATTGCTCACCCGATTAGCCTTGCGGAATATTGGTTTAAGCCTGTACGGCTTGTCAAAAAGCAAGAAACCCATATGCGCATACCCGAGTGGACAGCCGAACAAAAACCTCAGCCCACCGATTTGGTCGAGGCGATTCTTGCGCGTCGCGGCGGCGCGCTGATCAACCTAGACAAGGCCTTGCTTTGGAGCGAACCCGTCGCCCGGGGCTGGAATGTGTATCTCAAGGCGGTGCGGACCGGTTTGCCCACCAGTCGCAAACTGCGCGAGCTGGGCATTTGCACGGTGGCGCTGCTGACAGGGGCGCAATATGAATACCACCACCATGCCCCCGACTTTTTAGCAGCGGGCGGAAGCCAGGCCGAACTCGACGCCTTAGCTTTGTTTGTAGATGCCGACCCGCGCGCCGTTCCTACTGCTGTCGCCTTGGGTGAGGTGGAGAAAATTATCATCCAGTACGCGGCCCAAATGACGCTGGATGTGAAAGTCAGCGATGCGCTGTTTGCGGCAATGCGTGCGCATTTCGATCCGACGCAAATTGTTGAGCTGACGAGCGCTATCGCTACCTACAACATGGTGGCACGCATACTGGTCGCATTGCAGATAAGCCCCGAGCAATAGGTAGCAGACTGCGGCACGCGCGATGTGCCGAAGTACTTAATCGGCCTGGATATTGTTGTCCTTCACGACCTTGGCCCAAACGTTCATTTGACGATCGATAAATGCGCGGGCCGCTTCAGGCGTGCCGCCTACGACGTCGATGCCCTGCGCGTCCATACGTTTAGCGGTCTCAGGCATACGCATCACTTTATTTATCTCTTCATTCATGCGTTTGATGATCTCTGGCGGTGTCTTCGCTGGTGCCAGCACTGCCCACCAGGCGGGTGCGTCAAATCCGGCATAACCGCTTTCCGCAAGCGTCGGCACATCCGGTAAATCCGGCGAGCGCTTAGAGGTTGTCACCACCAGCGGGCGCATCCGTTTGCTATCCACATGCGGTTTGACCAGAAAGACCGATCCAATCGCCAGCGGAACATGGCCGGCGACGGCATCGTTCATCAAGGGGCCACCGCCCTTGTAGGGGATGTGTTGGAACTCCAAGTTGGAGCTCTTGCCCAGCAGTTCCATGGCTAAATGCCCGAGGCTGCCAGAACCGATAGTGCCGTAACTCACCCCTTTTTTGGTTTTTGCCGCGGCTACCACATCCGCAAAGGTCTTGAATTCGGATCCGCTATTGGTTGCCAACACCATGGGCGCCGTACCAATCAGCACGACCGGCACCAAGTCCTTTCGCGAGTCATATGTCAAGTTGGGCATCAGGCTGGGGTTGACCCCGTGGGTGTCAAAAACGACTGCAAAGGTGTAGCCATCAGGCGGGGCTGCCGCAACCGCAGCGGTTCCGATGGCACCCGAAGCGCCGCCCTTGTTTTCTACGATGATGCTTTGGCCCAACTGATGGGACAGCGGCTGTTCCAGTAGACGCGCCACCTGGTCTACCGATCCACCTGGCGGGAAGACGGCTACTAGCTTGATAACCTGCTTGGTCGGCCAGGCTTGCGCGAGCGCCGTTTGGGGCGTCATCAGCATAAGAGATGCTGAGATGGCAAGTAATGGGGCGAGGGTACGAATATTAAATTTCATAGTACTTTCCTAAGGACCTGAAGATGATAACCTCAGCATAGCGGCCATGTGGGGGTTGTCGGCTGCGGGTTTACGCCAAGCGGCGGGTTTTTCTAAAACCAGTGGCGATTCGATATCTGCCTTGATTTTTGCCTCCGCAGTCTGACCACCATAGTAATCGGAACGTATCTGCGTCGACCGAACGTGCTGCATGCATCCAATCAAAAAATATCGTTTTGAACGTCGCAAAATATAACGATCTATATTCATCTCCCACTGCCTACAAATGAAAGCGGTACGCCAAAAGTTTAGTTAAGAAATCGCATCAAAACTCGATCAGAGGCACTGCCGTCGAACCGTCGACGACCGGCGTTTCAAAGGCCGCCCTATTAAAACTAAGCAAAAAATCACCTGACGTACGTGGGTTGTCGATAGTAATACTAGGCGCCGAAATTTAGCATTGCCAAAGGGTGACCTTACAACTATCATCGCAGCAAAATGCGCGCGAAAGCCATTTTTAATAGATAGTTCGTTGGGAATATATAAATGAGTAATATCATCATTCTTGGTGCTGGACAGGTTGGAACATCGGTTGCAAAAAGCCTTTCGACTGAGCGGCACAATATCACCGTGATAGACCGTGACGCGGCCAAACTGAAAGAGCTCGCCTCTAAATATGACTTGCGCACCGTAGCGGGTAATGCCGGTTACCCTTCTATTTTGAAAGAAGCGGGAATATCCGACTGTGACCTGCTCATCGCTGTGACTGAGGTCGATGAGATAAACATGATGGCCTGCAAGATTGCATCCAGCATTTTTAATGTGCCCAAACGCATTGCTCGGATCCGGTCAACCGAATATTTAGATGATCCGCGCTTGTCCGGCGAAGATGTTTTCGGCATCAGTCATGTTATCTCGCCCGAAGTGGCGCTTGCTCGGTATGTTGAAAATCTGGTGGTTTATCCAGAGGCACTCCAGGTTTTAGAGTTCGCGGAGCGTCAAGTCTGCTTGGTAGCCGTTCGCGCTAAAGCCGGTGGATTATTGGTGGGAGACCGAATAGGCAATCTGCACAATCATTTGAAGACCACGGACGCGCGAATCGTTGCCATATTCCGCGATATGAGCGCAGTGCAGCCACGCGCAGACACCGTTATTGAAGATGGCGACGAAGTATTCTTTCTTTCCCGCACAGCGGATATGCGTCGGGTTATGGAGGAGTTGCGTAAAGCAGATCGCCCTGTCAGACGCATCATGATCGCAGGAGGATCAGAGTTTAGTTACCGCTTGGCCAAGGACCTGGAGGCTAGCCACTCTGTAAAACTGCTGGAGGCAAATGAAAAACGCGCGCATCAGCTAGTGGCTCTGCTGGATAAAACGGTGGTCTTGCAAGGAAGCGAAAACGATACGGAGTTGCTAATCAACGAGGATATTGCCCATGTAGATTTATTTGTCGCTGCCACTGGCGATGACGAGCGCAATATTATTGCGTCGTTGCTAGCGAAAAAAATGGGAGCACACCGCGTCTTATCACTTATCCATCAAAGCGTGTACGTTGGCGTTCTAGAGGATAGCAAAATAGACGTCGTTGTAGGGATTGCGGATGTCACGCTAGGTTCCATACTTGCACACATTCGACGCGCTGACGTAGCGCGTGTGCATAGCTTGCGGCGAGGCGCGGCAGAGGCATTGGAAATCGTGATCCATGGTGACAAATCCACCAGTGAGTGTGTGGGACGTAGCGTGGATGCCATCGCATGGCCACCGGGCGCATTACTGGGTGCCGTGGTGCGTGGCCAAGATGTCTTAATGGCGCATCATGACCTGGTAATTGAATCGGAAGACCATTTAATCTTGTTTGTTACAGATAAAGATACGGTACGGAAAATTGAAAAGCTCCTCCAGGTCAGCGTAAGCTTTTTTGGATGAAGGGGATCATATGATGCAAAGAATAGCGGGAGTTTTGAATATTCTTGGATTCATCATCCTAATATTTGCAGGCTTGATGCTGTTTCCAACAGTCATTTCCTGGTATCTGGATGACCATGCAGTAGGGAGCTTTATTGTTGGGATGGTTTTTGCTGCCGTTACCGGCTTACTCATGTGGACGTTCACCCGTAAGGCATCTCGGGGCAAAGAGTTGCGCAATAGGGATGGTTTTTTGTTGTCCGCGTTGACTTGGGTGGTTCTACCTGCAATCGCCACCATACCTTTGATGCTGAGTGTTCCCGGCCTCAGCTTCACAGATGCTTATTTTGAAACCATGTCGGGCTTGACCACCACCGGGGCAACCACTATTTCGAATTTGGACCTGCTACCAGGTTCAATCAACGTTTGGCGAGCTTTTTTAGTGTGGTTAGGTGGCATGGGTGTCGTGGTGCTGGCGGTGGCAGTATTACCCATGCTGGGAGTCGGTGGAAGCCAAGCCTTTAAGGCAGAAACCCCAGGTCCAATGAAGGATGCCAAACTCACGCCCCGCATCGCTCAGACAGCCAAAGGCTTGTGGCTGGTTTATGTGCTGATTACCTCGGCTTGTACCCTTAGCTTATGGGCTGTGGGCATGCCCTTGCTGGATTCGCTGATTCACACCTTTTCCATCATGGGCCTAGGTGGTTTTTCATCGCACGACGCAAGCTTTGGCTTCTTTGACTCACCTGCTATGGAAGCGGTAGCTATCGTATTCATGTTACTTGCGGGTATTAATTTTACCACGCACTTTTTGGCATTCTCCGGCAGGACGCTGCAGGCCTATGTCAAGGATAATGAAGCCCAAATGGTGTGGTCTGTCATGATAGGCGGCGTTTTTCTAGTGGCATATTTTCTATGGATGCATCAGGTGTATCCTGATTTTTTAACGGCGCTTCGACATTCGGCTTTCAACGTTGTTTCTATTGCAACCACCACGGGCTTAGCCACACAAGATTACAACCTGTGGCCCGCTTTTGCACCGGTTTTGATGTTGTTTTTATCTTGCTTTGCAACCGCAGCAGGATCCACCGGAGGTGGAATAAAAATGATACGCGCCCAACTATTAATCAAACACTGCTTCAGTGAATTGAACAGGCTGGTGCATCCAAAATCACCAATGGTGGTCAAATTAAATGGGGCTGTGTACGAACCCTCGGTTCTGGACTCTATTTTGGCGTTTTTGTTCCTGTACGGTGCCTCCATTATTTTTTGTACCTTGCTCATGCTAGCAAGTGGGTGCGACGTTGTGACGGCGTTTTCAGCGGTAGTAGCATCGGTCAATAACATGGGTCCAGGACTTAATCTGGTAGGTCCCGCAACCACCTTTGCAGTGCTGACAGATTTTCAAACCTGGATTTGCACGCTGGCCATGTTGCTTGGTCGCCTAGAGCTTTTTACTATGCTGGTTATTTTTACACCCGCGTTTTGGCGCGCCTGAAGCGAGAGGGCGTCCGATTTTTTGTGTAAAAGGAGTTAAGGGTTATTGTTGAGAGAACTGGTCCTCAAACTGAGTGCTAACCCTTGCCACTACGTAGGCAGCGCCTCTCCCCAGTAGTGAAAAGTGAAAGGCCGAGGTCCGGCGATATAGCCGGTTTGCAGGTCGGGCAGGGCAAAGCCAGCGGCGTGCAGCAGGGCGGGCACATCCCGCCCGAGATGGCAGCCGCCCGCCACTTTGCCCCATAGCGGTTGCAAGCGCTCTTGCCAGCGCTGCACCGATGCATCGGGCGCGCGCCCGTGCTCGCAATACAGCAGCCGACCGGTGGGCGCCAGCACGCGGCGTATCTCCAGCAGAGCGGCGTGCGGGTCGGTAATGGTGCACAGCGTGTAGGTCATGAGTACCGTGTCAAAGCTGGAATCGGACCTCGGAATCTGCTCCGCCGACAAGCCGATCAGGTCCACCTTAAAGCCTGCGCTTTCAATGCGCTCCTGGGCCAGAGGGTGCATCTGCATCGCTGGGTCCAGGCCGGTAATGTGGCTCACGCGGGCCTTGTCGTAGTAGCGCATGTTCAGCCCCGTGCCGATACCCACCTCCAGCACGCGCCCTTGCGCGCGCGCAACCACACGCTGGCGCATGCGCCCGAACATGGGCATGCCACATGTCATATCTAGCGCCCTGGGCAAGATGTGCCGCTCATACCAGTTGGGTTGCATTGCATGCAGTGTATCGGGGTGGGCGCTGTTAGGCATTGATTCAGCCTCCAGCATGCATTGGGTATGCGCAAGCAGCTGCTAAAAGCGTCTCGCCAGCTACTTCAAAGGATACCGTTGACATTTAAGTCACGGCATAGTGTCTGCGGTGCTATTTGCAAGCTCGCAGCGAGAAGCATTGGGCAGCAGCGCACTCAAAATTTGATGAATTTGAAGCAGGCGCGGATCGCTGTCTTTAGCATCGTCGGTGGTGTCGTTGACGCAAAAAAAATCTAGCCTGCCAAATAGCTTTTTGAGATGCTTCAGAGATTGTGTTTCTAACGATTGTCCGGTCGCTATGTACAAATGTGAGTGGTCTATTGTTTTGGCAAATCCATGCGCCAAGGACCAGCGCAAAGCAAAGTCGGAAATGATGGTGGGCTTATTCCAGGTACGAAAAACAGTTGACCTGACCAGCTCAAATAAATCGGGCGCATCACGTTCAATTTCCAACATCAGTGACTTCAACATGGGCCTTGGAGAATGGGAAAAAGTTTTGGGCGTGTGTTGATACTTCGGGTGTATCTTTTGCGCGAATGAATGGGTACTTAAACTCGCCCGGTCTGATTTCGCTTGAAGCCACTGCTTGGAAAGGCGACTGGCATTTTCCAGGGATGTCGATTCAGCTTGCAACTTGTCGCCCTTGACCTCAAGATCATCAGACCAAGAGACATAAATTCCACTTTCAAAAAACCAATTATCCAAACATACAGGCGAACCAAAAAACACATCGTCATTCAAATAAAAATAGCGTTCTGACAATCCGGGAATATGATGGATATAAGACTCAATATTTCCCGAATCGAATGTTGGCAAAGATGCATGGGGTATCAGTTGACGGTGATCGATCAGGGTAATTTGATCGGAAGCTTGGAACCAATCGGGCACTTGACCATCCGTGACGATGAAAATGTGCCCGTGTTCAGGAAAAAACTTCTCAAGCGCCCGCAAGCTGAATCGCAACTCATCGTTATCGCGGTACCGGCCTTCAACATTGCCAAACTTGGCAAAGCCCAAGTTGCCGGTTGCTTCTAATTTCTGAGCATATATTTGACGTTTGGTACGCCATTCACTTTCGTTGCCATTGACCCATAGGTAGACGATGTCAATGGCGGAATTTGAAGTTTTTAATAATTGATGCAAAATAAAAAAATTGAACGTAATGGCAAAATTATGCCATCTTAAAACGCAGTTTTCCATGTGGTTTTGGAAGAGAATAACGGCTAAAGCTTAAACCGCAGACCTTTGGAAATTAAGATCTAAATTTTGAGTAATCGAGTACGTCTTTGGAATGTTTTTTTTCGATGTAATTTGGATACGATTTATCCAATTCTTCTAGAAACTTTTGCGTTGGAGCTGCTCCACTAATCGCTTCGATAAAACTCCCACCTTAAAAAACGCGTATCTACATGCGGCCCAAAGTGGTGCAACAAACAGTTTTTTCAGGTTAAAAGCGCAAAGGTGGTGTCTTGAGAGGCCTGAGCTCGCACTTCGTGCTGCACATTAAAATCTTGATGGCATGGTTTGACGTCTGGGACAAGCCTTTTTGGGTCGGGAAACCGGTGTCGATGTTGATGAAAGAGATAGGCGGTTCGTTATGAGTAAACGATTTCTTAGGTGGGTAGGAACATGGATTGAGGAAAACATTCCTCCCGGTGCCAATCCCGACATAGAGAGCCACGATGCAAAGGCAAAGCGGCTGACGGAAAAAATGTTCTCTGAAGCGGTTGTTGCCGGCTTCACGAGCTTCGAGACCGACGAGGAGCGGGAGCGCGTTTCACCCCTGGTACTCGCCGCTGTCTCGGACAGCACCGACTTTGATATCGATGCCTATCGTCTCAAGTCGGAACTTGCGCGTGAGAATGAAGATGGCGACTGAGCCCCGCACGAAGGGCACTACTTAGGCCTGATTTAACCCTGCGGGATGGCTTCGAAGCTGCAATGGGGCATACGCCAAATTGTTAGCCCCAAGATCTCAAAAATATTTGAGCTTGAATCAGACCATTTATTCAGAATCAATCAGTAAATTGCTCACCGCCAACAGACGTCAAAAAGTCAAAAAAAGCGGGATTGATTTACAGCAGGGTGGTCGGGGTGAGAGGTTTCGAACCTCCAGTCACTAAGTCCCGAACGTAGCGCTTTACCAGACTAATTTAAACCGGTTCGGCGGTTTTAGAGGGTGAAAAGTTGATTACAAAAGTCCCGCATATCTTATTTTCAGCGCAAGTAAATTAACCGGCTTTTCTGACTTTCGGGCTGATACCAAGCTTCAAAAAAATTGACGCTCAACCTGAACACAAACGAGTCTGCTTACGTCTCAGGCAGCAATGCTCGCTTGGCGCAACAATGGCGCAAGTGCTGGATTACTTTTGAGCTTGACTCCTGCGTTCCACAGGTCAACGGCCTGCTGCATAGTGAGCCAACTCTCAGGCGTGCCGCCCACAGCGCTGGAAATGCGGATGGCCATTTCCGCCGTAACTGATTTCTCTTCATGCAGCAGTTGTGAAACGGTTTGCCGGCTGACCATGAGCCGATTAGCAAGTTCGACCTGGGTCCAACCCAGTTCGGGCAAGACATCTTCGCGCAGAACTGCGCCGGGATGCGTCGGCTTGCGATTGGGGTTTCGTAGAGACTTCATTAGTGGTAGTCCTCCAAATTAACATTTACGGCATCTTGACCATCAAACTCAAAGGTGATTCGCCAGTTCCCGGAAACTGAAACCGCGAATTCACCTTTTCTATCACCTTTGAGCGCATGGAATTTGAAGCCAGGTAAGTCCATGTCCTTGGCTTCGCGTGCGGCATCCATTCTGTCCAGCATCCGCTCAATGCGGGCACCATACTGAGCAGGCACACCCTTGTAACTGCCTTTGGTGAAAAACAGCTCCAAACCCTTGTGCTTGAAAGTTGAGATCATTGGCGCTTAGTGTAAACATATAGTTTACTTTGTCAAGTACTACTTGCACAAACGGATCTTAGCGGCATAAGGGTATGTTTAGGAGGCTTTCCCTCGCACTCACCACCCAATCGTTACATCCAACGCCATAACACCAACGCACAGCTGGTGAAGGTAGGAATGATTGGGGCTAGGACTTGCGCACGTGCTGGACTTTAAAAGGCAGAGCCCTAGAAGAAAAACCCACTGAACTAAAGAATTCAATGGGCCCATCGCGGCATATCTTGGTCGGGGTGAGAGGATTCGAACCTCCGGTCTCTACGTCCCGAACGTAGCGCTTTACCAGACTAAGCTACACCCCGCGATGCATGCAGGGGAGAGAGTTTAGCAAAGCGCCCTGGCTCTTAGTCCAAGAATACTTGTTTAGCCTAGCTGTTGCGCAGCAATGACTGCTCAGCCAATTGCACCATGCAATCGACATAGGGTCCGGCTGGTAAATGGGTGGCGGCATCGAGTGCGCGGGCGATTTCGTTTTGCGCCGAGCGCATGGCCGCATCCAGCGCACCGGTTCGTTTCACAATGGACGCAACGGCTTCCAATGCATCGACGTCGCCTTTCTCTATCGCCTGGCGCACGATGGCGGCGTCGGTAGCTGGCGCTAATTGCATCGCGGTGATCAGGGGAAGCGTGCATTTACCTTCGCGCAAATCATCTCCCAGATTTTTGCCGAGCAAATTGGCGTCGCCCGCATAGTCCAGCACATCATCAATGACTTGAAAAGCGGTTCCCAGAGCCTGGCCAAATGTTGCGCAGGCGCTTTCTACTGATGGACTCGTTTTGGCCAAAATTGCAGCCACTTGCGCGCTGGCTTCGAACAGCTTGGATGTTTTGGAGCGTATGACTTGCAGGTAATCCGCCTCCGATAGGTCGGCGTTGTGCATATTCATGAGTTGCAGCACTTCGCCCTCCGCAATCACATTGGTGGCATCGGCCAGCACCTGCATGATGCGCATGTCTTGCACTTGCACCATCATTTGGAATGCGCGCGAATACAAGAAGTCGCCGATTAACACGCTGGCCGGGTTGCCAAAGCGCGCATTGGCTGTGGGCAGGCCCCGGCGCAGAGTGGATTCGTCCACCACGTCGTCGTGCAGCAAGGTGGCAGTATGGATAAATTCGACCACCGCTGCCATGGTTAGGCGGTGGGAGCCGGTGTAGCCCAGTGCGCCGCAGCACAGCAGCAGCAGTTGTGGTCGCAGCCGTTTGCCGCCAGCTGCGATGATGTATTGTGAAACATCCCCAACCAACGCTACGCTTGTATTCAGGCGCTGCTCTATCAGCTCATCTACTCCCTGCATGTCCTCAGCGATCAGGGAAAGGGCTTGGGACGGGCTGGTATTGGGGGATGTTTCGGTCATCTTGGGTCTCAGAGCGGTAAATTATAGGCAGCAGGCCCTGTTGGAGCGGCCCCAGACCGTGAGGCTTAAGGCGCTGGTATGCCCACTGCTATAATATTTGGCTCTGTGGAAATCCGTTCACAGACTTGAATCGAAGAGGTCAACATGTACGCGGTCATAAAAACCGGCGGCAAGCAATATCGGGTTGCAGCCGGCGAAAAAATTAAAGTAGAACAGATTGCTGCGGACGTAGGCCAAGAGATTGT
>CANJXV010000017.1 GCA_947478935.1 Comamonadaceae bacterium | reverse complement strand
GGCCCCAGGCGTTATACACGCGCACAATGGCTTCGAGGTAATTGAGGATTTGGTTCCAGGGCAAAAACGCGCGGATTTCGCTGGCAATCACCGGCGTGCGGCCCATGCCGCCGCCCACCAATACCTGAAATCCCACTTCGCCCGCTGCGTTGCGCAAAACGCGCAAACCCACGTCGTGCCAAGCGATGGCGGCCCGGTCTTCCACCGAGCCGGTAATCGCAATCTTGAACTTGCGCGGCAGGTAGGCAAATTCGGGGTGCAGCGTGCTCCATTGGCGCAACACTTCCGCGTAAGGGCGCGGGTCAACGGCTTCGTCCACTGCGATGCCGGCGCGCTCGTCGCTGGTGATATTGCGAATGCAATTGCCGCTGGTTTGGATGCCATGCAAGTTCACGCTGGCTAGCAATTCCATGACGTCAGCGCTTTTGGCCAACGGAATCCAGTTGAACTGCACGTTTTGCCGAGTGGTGAAGTGGCCGCAGTTCGTAACTAGGCGCGGAGCGATCCCGTTGCCAATCTGGTCCTGCGTATTTTGGGCATGGGCCAGGGTGGCGGCCTGCGGGGAATCAAACTCATCGGCCACGCGGGCTAGCACGCGCAGTTGCGCGCTGTTGAGTTCGCCATAGGGCACCGCCACGCGCAGCATGGGCGCGTAGCGCTGAACATACCAGCCGTTTTGCAGGCGTAGGGGGCGAAATGCGTCGTCGGGCAAGCTGCCAGACAGGTGACGCTGCAACTGGTCCCGGTACTGCGCAGCGCGGGCGTGGACAAATTGGCGGTCGAAATCGGTGTATTGGTACATGGTCGGGGTTGACGCATGGGACAAAACCGGCGTAGTGTGCTTTTGTGCACTGGCCCGTAAAAGCCTGCCCGGTTCAGCCGCGCGCGCGTTGGCGTTAGCAAAACTTGCGCGACTGTAGGGAGTTTTTCTTATTCTGAAAACTACATTTTTTCTATTACTTTATATGCGAAATGGCATGTAGATATCATCTGTGTATGGTTTCTATGAGTCTGTCATCGCGAGAAGCGCAGCGACGCGGCGATCCATAAGTGCAAGATTGGCAAGCAAAAATGGATTGCTTCGCTGCGCTCGCAATGACTGCTTTAGACCCATGCTTCCCTAGGGCGGTTTGCGTGCTAACGCGTTCGCCGCACTTTCGGGGCGGCAATGGCGCGACCGGCCTATTTGTCTAAAGCCCTTAATTCGCGCATACGCTCGTCGAAATAGCTGCCCACCGTGTGGCGCTGTGACAGCACCACTTCGCGGTGCGGGTGCAAAAACAGGGGCAGCGAGATGCGTCGCTTGGCCCGGTCCGCACCAGTGGGGTTGAGCACCTGGTGCACGGTGGAAGGAAAGTAATGGCCTGAGGCTTCGGCCAGCATGTCGCCGATGTTGACGATTAACAGGCCGAAATCGCAGGGCACATCCAGCCAGCTACCGTCCTGGCGGCGGATTTGCAGGCCTGGCTCGGTGGCGGCGGGCAGCAGAGTGAGCAGGTTGATGTCGGTATGCGCGGCGGCGCGCACTGCATCAGGCTCTTCGGCGCCCAACAGCGGCGGGTAATGCAAGACGCGCAGCAAGGTGTGGTCGCTGCCGTCCATCATGTCCGGCAGCGCAATGGAATACAAAGCGCGCACATGGTCGGGGGAATGGTCGCCCACCCAGCGCAAGAGGGTTTGGGCCAGTTCGCTGGCCTGGGTGTAATAGTCCAGCGCGGCTTTGGACACCTGCGCCGGGTAGCGGCCCCAGGGGTAGATGTGGAAAAACTCTTTCAGGTCCCGCCGGTGGTAGCCCTTGGCGGTTTCGGATACGGCAGGCGAGAAATAGCCGTCGTGCGTATCCGTGTCGCGCGCGTAGGTGTGCTTGGCTTCGGTTTGGAAAAAGCTGGCCCACTCGCGGTAAATCCCTTCAATCAGGGTTTGCGCCAGCGGGTGGTTTTTAAGCACCGCAAAACCGGTTTCGTGCAAGCTGGCCGTGAAGGCTTGCGGCGCGTCAGGTGCGGTGAAGTCAATGATGGGGAGTTCGGTACTCATGGTGTCAACCAATCGCGCATTAAAACTGCTTCAATGTTTTGGCGGCAGGCAGCGGCTTGTACCTGCATGCACACCGTGGCGGCTCCAACATCCCAGCCGCTTTGCGGATAGGGGATGGATTTGCGCTTAAGCATGGTTTGCCCTTGGGATAAGCCGTCGACGGCCACGCGCAGTGCGCCGGTTTCAGTGACAAATAGCTGCGGGTCGGTCAACGCCACAAAGGCCAGCACATCGTGCCCGAAGCAGCCATGGATGGCGGCCACATGCGGATAAAGATCGCTGTAAAAATTGGCGTAAAAGCTCACGGCATGGTGCAGCGTATCGGTGGCGATATGGCGGTGGTGCGCCGCCAGTTGTTTGAATAGGGTGACGGGCAAAATAACTTGGTGCGTAACGTCCAGCCCCACCATGGTGAGTGCAAATCCGGCACAAAAAACCCGGTCTGCGGCATGCGGGTCGTTCCAGATATTGGCCTCCGCCACCGGCGATACATTGCCAGGCTCAAGCACCGCGCCGCCCATGATGACCACGGCGCGCAAAAGCTGCGGCAGTTGCGGCTCAAGGTCCAGTGCCAGCGCCAGATTGCCTAGCGGCCCGACCGCCACCACCGTGATCTGGCCCGGATTGGCCCGCGCCATGTCCACGATGAATTGCGCCGAACTGCGCGGGTCCAAGCGCAGCGCATGCGCCTGGCGCTGCACCAGATTACCTAAACCGTCTGCGCCATGGATATGCGCGGGTGGGTCTTCGCCGGGCTTACCCCTCGGTGTGGCCACGCCTTGCGTAACCGGAATATGGCCGCGCCCCGCAATCGCTAATAGGTACAAAGCGTTTTCTGCGGCCTGCTTTACCGACACGTTGCCGAAGGTGGTCGTGACGCCGACCACATCGATTTCAGGGTGCGCCAGTGCGTAGTACAAGGCCATAGCGTCATCCACGCCGGGGTCGGTGTCGTAAATAACTTGGTAGTTGGAACTGAGTTTAGACATCGTGTTTTGGCCTCAAGCAAGAGCCTGGCAGTAGCGTTCCAATTCGTGCTGCGCTGCTGGGTCAGACGCGCTGCGTTCTGCCAAAAACGCGCTTACTTCAATGGCTGCTGGAATGCTCGATTGCGCCCCAGGTTTCGTGCAACACAGCGCTGCCGCCGCACTGGCAAATGGCAGCGCCTGGGGCATGGGATGCCCAGCGGCCAACTGCGCGATCAGCACGCCGCAAAAGGTATCGCCCGCGCCGGTTGTATCCACCGCTTGCACCACAAAGCCCGTTTGGTAATGCAGCTCGCCGTCCTGGCGCGCCACCGCACCGCGTGCGCCCAGCGTCACCACCACCGTCTGGCATGGCAATGCAGCCATAGCATCCAAAATGCTGCCTTGCTTATGGCTGATGGCGCGCAATTCGCCTTCGTTGACGATGAGCAAGTCCACCAGGGCTAACAACTCGGGCGGTAGTGCTTGCGCCGGCGCAGCGTTGAGCGCTACTTGCAAACCCGCCGCACGCGCCAGGCGGGCTGATTCGATGACGGTGCTTAGCGGAATTTCTAATTGCATTAGCAAATACCGGTAGCCATCGAGCGCTGGCAAATGCGTAGCCAGCAGGCGGGTATTGGCGCCGGGCGCCACGGTGATGGCGTTTTCCGCATCATCGGACACGCAGATAAACGCGGTCCCGCTGGCGACGTCGTCAAACGCTTGCGCATGCAGCACCACACCGGCATTTTCTAGGGAGGCTTTGAGCGCAAGGGCGTAGGCGTCGCGTCCTAAGGCTAAGGCCATACCGGTGCGGGCGCCGCCAGCCCGCGCACAGGCCACCGCTTGGTTGGCGCCTTTGCCGCCGGGAAAGGTTTGCAAATCGCGGCCCAGCACGGTTTCGCCCGGTGCTGGAATGCGCTGCGCGCGCACCACAAAATCCAGATTGGCCGACCCCGCTATGAGAACCATGTAAGCACCATGGAGAATTTCTTTCAAAACTTGTACGCCGATATGCGCAGGCCCAATCACCCCGCGCTAAGGCTTTAGCGAGTGTAGAGCAAGCGCCTGGATTAGGGGCTGTGGGTTTGCTTGCGGCAGCCTGTGGGCTCACGTATGATGACCTGGTGTCACCGAGCTTTGCAGGCGTAAGGCCACCGTGGCACACCGTTTGGCATGCCGCTTTGCGGCGTGCTTTTTATTTATTTCATCTTTGCTAGGAACCCTATTTATGCGTACTGCTCATGTTTTCCAAACCGGCATACTGGCTTTGTCTATGGCTGCTGCCATTCCTGCGCTGGCTGAGCCGGCTGTTATTTACGACATGGGCGGAAAGTTCGATAAGTCCTTCAACGAAGCAGCCTACAACGGCATGCAAAAGTGGGCTAAAGAAACCGGCAAGAAATACCTTGAATTTGAAATCAGCAATGAGTCGCAGCGCGAGCAAGCGGTGCGCCGGATGGCTGAAAAAGGTGCCACCCCGATTATTGGCGTGGGCTTTTCGCAAGCATCGAGCATTGAAAAAGTAGCCAAAGAATTTCCTAAGCTGCAATTCGCGATTGTGGATATGGTGGTGGATGCCCCCAACGTGCAGTCGGTGGTTTTCAAAGAGCAGGAAGGCAGCTTTTTGGTCGGCGTAATGGCAGCGATGGCTAGCAAAAGCGGCAAGGTCGGCTTTATCGGCGGCATGGACATTCCACTTATCCGCAAGTTTGAATGCGGCTACCGCCAGGGTGCCTTGTTCGCCAATTCCAAAGCCACGGTGACTGGCAATATGACCGGCACCACCGGCGCCGCCTGGAACGACCCTACACGGGGTGGGGAACTGACTAAAGCCCAGTTTGCACAAGGCGTGGACGTGGTGTTTGCCGCTGCGGGCGGCACGGGTATTGGTGTGTACCAAGCGGCGAAGGACGCGGGCAAACTGGCTATCGGTGTGGACAGCAACCAAAACCATTTGCAGCCTGGCACTATGCTTACCTCCATGCTCAAGCGCGTGGATGTGGCGGTCTATAACGTGGCCATGGCGCACAAGCCAGGCTTGTCGATTCTGGGCCTCAAAGAGGGCGGCGTGGACTACGCGATGGATGACAACAATGCCAAACTGGTCAGCGCTGACATGAAGAAAAAAGTCGATGCTGCCAAGGCTGACATCATCAGCGGAAAAATCAAAGTGGCCGACTACATGGCCGATAACGCTTGCAAGCTGTAAATCCTGCAAGCCCGGCCGCAGTGGCCGAGGTGACCTCCTTACCGGCCTTGCAGATGGCCGGTATCCATAAGCGATTTGGCGATGTGCTGGCCAATACGGACGTGAACTTCTTAGTGGCGCAAGGCAGCTTGCACGGCCTGATTGGTGAAAACGGCGCCGGCAAGAGCACGCTCATGTCGGTGCTGTATGGGTTTTATCCGGCTGATAGTGGCCGCATCGAGGTCTTTGGCAAGCCGGTGCAGATTCGCAATGCGGATGACGCGATTGCTTGCGGCATAGGCATGGTGCACCAGCACTTTATGCTGGTCGAAACCCTCACTGCCCTAGAAAATGTGATGCTGGGCGCCGAGCCGCACTGGCATTTGCCCACCGCCATCGGGCCGATGCGCAAGCGCTTGGAGGCTTTGATGCAGTCCACCGGACTGCGCGTGGCGCTGGATGCCACCGTGGCGGATTTGGCGGTGGGCGACCGCCAGCGTTTAGAGATTTTGAAAGCCCTGTATCGGGGCGCTCGAATCCTCATTTTGGATGAGCCCACCGCTGTATTGACACCGCAGGAAACGCAGCAATTATTTGCAGTTCTGAGCCAGTTGCGCGCGCAGGGCAGCACCGTGATTTTGATTACTCACAAGCTCAAAGAAGTGCTGACGCTTTGCGACCAAGTAACCGTTATGCGCGCCGGGCGCGTGGTGGCCGATATGCCGATAGCGCTTGCCAGCATGGAAGGCTTGGCCCAGGCGATGGTGGGCCGCAAAGTGCAGTTGGGCAGGCCGCCTGTCGTAGCCGCGCCGCAGCGCGATACCACACCTGTTTTACTAGCCCAAGGCTTGCAACTGCGCGATGCCAGCGGTGTACAGCGGCTGTTTGAAGTGGGCTTGCAATTGCGCGCCGGCGAGATCGTTGGCATAGCGGGTGTCTCCGGTAACGGGCAAAGCGAGTTGCTCGATATTTTGTCCGGCCTGGCCGCGCCCGATGGCGGCAGCATGCAGGTCCTAGGGCGGCAGTTTGTCAGTGACGCCTGGTTGGACCCCTTTACCGCGCGCACGATCGGCTTGGCGCATGTGCCCGAAGACCGACAGGCGCGGGCTTTGGTGATGGAATTTCAAGCTTGGGAGTCGGCGGTTTTGGGTTATGAACACCTTTCGCAGTTTTGCCGAACCGGCTGGATGCGCGCTGGCGCCATGCGAGCGGCCACCGCAGACATCATGGAGCGCTTTGATGTGCGTCCGCGCAAAGCGACGCTGGGCAGCCGTAAATTTTCTGGGGGCAACCAGCAAAAACTGGTGTTGGCGCGTGAGCTGGGCCAAGCGCCGCGCGTGCTGCTGGTAGGCCAGCCAACTCGGGGCGTAGACATTGGCGCGATTGAGTTTATTTATTCGCAGTTGCGCGCTATGCGCGACGCAGGTTGTGCGGTGCTTCTGGTGTCCAGCGAACTGGATGAAATTTTGGCTTTGTCGGATCGGGTGCTGGTGATGGTTCAAGGGCGTGTTACCGGTGCACTAGATATTGCCGAATGCAGCGAAGAGCGCCTGGGCCTCTTGATGGCAGGTGTGACGACATGAGCCAGACGACCGCTTTGCCGCGTTGGGCTGATATTGGGCTTTTGCCGGTAGTATGCCTAGCGGTTGCCTTACTGGTCGCGGGCATTGTCGTGGCGCTGGTCGGGCAAAGCCCTTCGCAAGTGTTGGCGGCGTTGGTGCAAGGCGCATTTGGCACTCCGCGTGGCTTGAGCTACACCTTGTATTACGCGACCAGTTTTATCTTTACGGGCCTGGCGGTCGCCGTGGCTTTTCATGGCGGTTTGTTCAATATCGGCGGTGAAGGCCAGGCCACTTTGGGTGGTTTGGGCACAGCCCTAGTGGCGCTTTGGTTGTCCCCGGTTTTACCCGGCTGGGCCATGCTGCCTTTGATGCTGGTCTGTGGCGCGCTATTTGGCATGGTCTGGGCTGCGATTCCCGGCTATTTGCAAGCCTACCGAGGCAGCCATGTGGTGATTACCACCATCATGTTTAACTTTCTGGCCAGCACCTTGCTGGTGTATTTGTTGGTGAATCAATTGCGTGCGCCTGGCAATGTTGCGATCGAAAGTGCGGCTTTTGCACCTTCAGCGCACTTGATATCGGTGCGTGAATTACTGGCACTGGTGGGTGTCGATTGGCCCGGCTCACCGCTAAATGCCAGCTTGCTGCTGGCCTTGCTGGCCTGCGTGGTGGTGTATTTTTTTCTGTGGCATAGCCGCAGCGGTTACCGGCTTCGGGCCGTGGGCTCTAGCCCCAGTGCTGCGGCTTATGCGGGTATCCGGCCGCGACGGCATATTGTGCTGGCCATGGCGATTAGTGGTGCGCTGGCGGGCATGGTAGGTATGAACGAAGTGGCTGGGGTTAGCGGCAGGCTCGTGCTGGAGTTTGTCAGCGGTGCCGGGTTTACCGGTATTGCGGTGGCCTTAATGGGGCGTAACCATCCGGTGGGTGTAGTACTGGCCAGTATTTTGTTTGGGGCGCTATTCCAGGGTGGGGCTGAAGTGGCTTTTGATGTACCGGGTTTTAGCCGCGATATGGTGGTCATGCTGCAAGGCTTTGTAGTGTTGTTTTCCGGGGCTATGAGCTACGTGATGGCCAGGCCGCTTGCGGCCGTTTTACGGACCCTGAACTTGCATGGAGCAGCGCATGGATGAAACGCTGATTGCCTCGGTCCTGGCTTCGGCGGTGCGCCTGGCTACGCCTTTGGTCTTGTGTGCGCTGGCCGGTTTGTTTTCTGAGCGTTCGGGAGTGGTGGACATTGGGCTGGAAGGCAAGATGTTGTTTGCCGCCTTTGCCGCTGGTGCGGCGGGTGCCTTTACCGGTTCCACCACGCTGGCGCTGCTTGCCGCGATGGTCGTGGGCGTCTTGCTGTCGTCCTTGCATGGGCTGGCCTGCGTCAGTTACCCGGGCGACCAGGTAGTGTCTGGCGTGGCGCTCAACATCATCGCGGCCGGCCTGACCGTCGTGCTGGGCATCGCATGGTTTGCGCAAGGCGGTCAAACCCCGCCTTTGTCGGTGGATGTGCGGGTGCAGGCGCATTGGCAATGGCTGGTGCAAGCGGTGCAGCCACTGCCCTGGCTGGGGCCGATCATCGGGCAAGCGCTGCTGGGCCACAACTTGCTGGTCTATTGCGCCTACGCTTTGGTGCCGGTAGCCTGGTATGTTCTGTACCGCACCCGCTTTGGTTTGCGTTTGCGTGCCGTAGGCGAGAACCCACAAATGGTCGATGCGGCTGGCGTGTCTGTGCAGCGCTTGCGTTATGCGGCCCTGGCTATCAACGGGCTTTTGTGCGGTTTGGCCGGTAGCTATTTGGTGTTGGCGCAAAGCGCCAATTTTTCTCCGCACATGACGGCAGGGCGCGGCTTTATGGCGCTGGCCGCATTGATTTTCGGGCGCTGGAAACCCTGGAGCGCATTGGGCGCTTGCCTGCTGTTTGGCTTGCTCGATGCCATTGCCATGCGCTTGCAAGGGATGGCGCTGCCCGGTTTGGGTGAGGTGCCGGTGCAGGCGATTCAGGCGCTGCCCTATTTGATGACGGTGGTGTTACTTGCCGGTTTTGTTGGTCGCGCCGTGGCGCCGGCGGCTTTGGGTAAGCCTTATCTGAAAAACCGCTGAAAGTCGCTTTAGCTTTTGCGGCCTTGCAAGCGCTGCACATTAAGTAGGCGCGCCAAACGCTGGGGCAGGGGTAGCGGCTCAGCCATGAGGTGCGCTGCCAGCAACTCGGCGCACAGTGCCGCAAAGGTGAGCCCACGCGCACCCATGGCCAGGCACATCCACAAGCCGTTTTCGCCGCCGACAGTGGCAGGACCCACCAGCGGTAAACGGTCGTGCGAAACGCAGCGCTGTCCGCGCCACAGGCCCAGCTTTCCGGCTTCATATTGCACTTGTAAGGGCCCGGCCAGGCCGGGTACTAGCTGCGCAACACGCCCCAAGTTGGCTTGATGGCAGTGCGCATCGGTGGCGTTATCCATGGCCTCAAAACCAGCTCCAGCCATCCATTGCAAGCCCTGTGCACCCGGCACTGCGGGTAACAAATGGCCATTTCCTTGTACCGGTAGTGCCGGTCGATTCGGCAAATTCACTGCGGAGCCGCTGCTAATGCTTCCGTACCTGGGGTGCAGCCGCGCTAGAGCGCGGTCGGCTGCGGGGCTTAACGCCTCTGCTGCTGTTTTACCCGTCTGGTCCAGCAGTCGCGTCGCATCCATGGCATTGCATAGCACTAGCAAATTGCTGCTTGCCAATGCTTGGCCGTTGGCAGCCGTAGCCCTCCATTGCGAGCTTATGTAGCGCAAGCTTTCTACCCCGGCTTCGCAACGCAGCGTTACGCCGGGGGTGGACAAGCAGGCGCGTATCAACGCTTGGGGTTTTAGCCACAATGCTTCGGGGCGCCATGGACTGCGCACGCCTGCATAGGCAGGCCCTGCTGCGTGATCTATTGCGGCGGCGTGTTCCGTGTTACCGGCGCCTCGTCGCCTACCCGGAGCATGCGCGCGCATCGCGCCGCCTTCATCCCAATCTTCGCCTTGCACCAGCATCGATTGCAGCGTTTGGCGCGTCAGATGGTAGGCGCTTCGGGTGAGGGCAAACAGCGGGTCGGCGCAGGCGTCACCACTAGCGCTGACCAAGCCCGCAGGCAGGCCAGAGGCCCCGCAGGCTGCCTGGCTGTGTCGCTCCAGCACTGTGACTTGCCAACCGCGTAGAGCTAAAGCGCGCGCCACCAATGCGCCGCTAATGCCCGCACCTATGACGGTGCAGTCCCCTGGTTTTTCAAATCCACAGTTGGGTGCCGCGCGGCTGCTACGCAGAGCCCACGACGGGTCAAAAACCAGTATCCCATCGCCGCGCGGCTTCCATAAAGCGGCATCCAGGGCAGGGCTGGCCTTACCCATATCGCTCGCATCAGCCCAAGCCAGCGTGGTGCCTCGGCGTGCCAGCGCTTGTAGCCGGCGCAGTTCGCTCGCTGCCCATGCCTTGTCGGTACTTACAACGATGTGGTCCGCTTGCATCACCAACTGCATCAAGCTTGCGGCGCGAGGACCAATGCATAAAGTCAGCAGCACGCGGCCTTGGTCAAAGGGCAGGCGATAAAAGCCCGGCGCTGGCGGTCCCGCTACACACAAGGCGCGTAGGGCCCTGGCCAGTATCTGAGCAGGCAGAGAAGATGTGGTGGGTGGTTCGGCGCTAGGCCAGTGGCCGGTCTGCGCAAGGGCAACATAGTGCAACGGGCCGGTGCCCGCGCTCGCGTCCGCATAGCTGCGCCATGCGCGTAAAAAACCTTCACCCTGCTCGAAGGCGGTATCCAGAATGCAGGTGGCGCCTGCGGCCACGGAGATTAGCGGCGGGGTCGGATTCAGGCCGATGGTGGTACGTAGCCCTGTGCCGCATCTGCCCCGCTACCGAAGAAATGGTTTTCCATCTGGCGAGCCAGGTATTGGCGGGCCCGGGCGTCGGCTAAATTGAGGCGGTTTTCATTGACCAGCATGGTCTGGTGCTTGAGCCAAGCGGCCCAGGCTTCTTTGCTGACGCCCTCCCAGATGCGTTTGCCCAATTCGCCCGGGTAGGGGGGGAAATCTAGACCTTCGGCCTCGGTGCCGAGTTTGATGCAGGTGACGGTTCGTGCCATGAAATAAAACCTTTGATGTAGCGCAGGAAAGCATGCAGCCTAAAGGGCGATCTTATTCTCTTTGACGGGCGAGCCCTGGGATGCCGACAGATAATCCCAGGGTTGCGCCGTGCAAGCCCTTCCGAGCCTGTCCTTGCACGGATTGCCATGGCCTGTGGCCTCGCAATGACGGGACTGGTACGTATTCGGCTGGGCGGGCAGGCAGTTTGCGCTTGTCGTATCTGGGGATGTTTTGAAAAAGGAAAACCTATGACAGTGTTTTTTGACTTGCTAGATACCCACCCGCGGCGGATTTACGGGCTTACGGCTTTGGTGGCGGTCTTGTTGCTGGTATTTGGTTTGTATTTACAGCATGTAGAAGGGTTAGAGCCATGCCCGATGTGCATCGTACAGCGCTATGCCTTTGTGGTGGTAGCGCTTTTGGCGGCCGTGGCCGCCACGCGCAGTTCGCCGCGCGCCTGGGTGGGCTTTGGCATTTTGATTTTTCTGCTTTCGGGTTTTGGCGCGTTTGTCGCTGCGCGTCAAAGTTACTTGCAGTGGTACCCGCCTGAGGTGTTCACCTGCGGGCGCGACTTGTACGGCATGATCGAAAGCTTTCCCCTGCAGCGCGTAATTCCCATGGTGTTCAAAGGCAGCGGCGATTGCACTGCGGTGGATTGGACATTTTTAGGCGGGTCCATTGCCAACTGGTCCTTTCTGTGCTTTTGCGATGCCGCTATCACCTCTGCGCTAATCGCCTGGCGCCACAGCGGACTGGGTCGTAGCGCGACAGAGCCGGCTCACATCTGACGGACGCTTGTACCTGTGGATGTAGATGCCATGAACGGCCACCTCGCTGGCGTTGCTCGCCTTGACGGGCCGTCATCTCTATGTGCCTAGCTTAGTTTTTTTACCAGCACCTGGCTCTTGCGGTCCCAGTTGTATTTGCGTTTGCGCGCTTCGGGCAACCAGTCGGCGTCCACCAACACAAAGCCGCGTTTTAAAAACCAGTGCGTGGTGCGGGTGGTCAGTACAAAAATACTTTCCAGACCTGCTGCGCGGGCGCGTTGCTCTATCCGCTTGAGCACGCGCTCGCCGTCGCCCTGGCCCTGCACATCGGGGGACACCGTGAGCGCGGCCATCTCGCCGGTGCGCCCTTCGGGGTAAGGGTTGAGTGCAGCGCAGGCGAAGATGACTCCGTCGTGCTCGATAACGGTATAGCTTGAGGCATCGCGTTCTATTTCCGTGCGGCTGCGTTTGACCAGGGTACCGTCTTTTTCAAATGGCTCAATCAGTTTGAGGATGCCGCCTACATCGTCTTCCGTGGCCTCTCGCAGGCTCTCGAGCTTTTCATCGACGATCATGGTGCCTATGCCGTCATGCACATAGACCTCTAGCAAGATGGCACCATCGACCGCATAAGGGATGATGTGGCTGCGCTCGACACCGCCTTTGCAGGCGGTTACGCAATGCTGCAAATAAAAGCCCACATCGCCTGGCTCACGCGCAGGGGGCGCTTCCAGCAACAACGCTTGGGCAGCGGCCAGGGGGAGTTCGGTATCCACCGGGTTGTCCTCGCTTAGCGGCTCAAGCGGGCGCTGCAAGATGCCTGGCACTTCGGTCAGAAAAATCAGCTTATCGGCCTGCAAGGCGGTGGCCACCGAGGTTGCCACTTCTTCCATCGTTAAATTAAAAGCCTCGCCCGTAGGCGAAAAACCAAAGGGCGAGACCAGCAACATAGCGCCCATGTCCAGCACTTTGCTAATGCCTGCCGTATCGACTTTGCGCACCACGCCGGAGTTTTGGAAATCCACTCCATCGACGATGCCCACCGGGCGCGCGGTAATGAAGTTGCCGCTGATCACCCGCACCGTGGAATCGGCCATGGGCGTGTTGGGTAGGCCTTGGCTGAAGGCCGCTTCGATTTCATAGCGCAGTTGACCGGCCGCCTCCTGCGCGCAATCAAGCGCGATTTCGTCGGTAATACGGATGCCGTGCGAATACTTGGCGGTATGGCCTTTGGCCTTGAGCTGCTCGTTAACTTGGGGCCGAAATCCGTGAACCAGCACCACTTTGACGCCCATGCTCTGGATCATGGCCAGGTCTTGCGCCAGGTGCGGGAGCTTGCCCGCCGCAATCGCTTCGCCCGCAATTCCGACAACAAAGGTTTGGTGGCGGAACTTGTGGATATAAGGCGCGACCGACCTGAACCAGGGCACGAAGGTGAAGTTAAAGACAGAGGTCATGGGGGGCGGGTGGACTCAAGGTTGTTAGTTGCCGCTAATGTACCGAAAGCGCAAGCCTATGGGCAGACGCAGCCGTACGTGCATTTTTTGGTGCGATTTAGGCTTCAAGCAGAAGGAGTCGCTTGGCTGGTAACAGGCGCACGAAATCCCGGTCAAAGCTTACGAGTGTTTCCTGCCGCTCAAGCACACACGCTGCAATCCACGCGTCTGGAATATCGTTCGCACGCAGGGCCAGCTTTTGGCACAGGGTCCGCAGCTGTGGCCATTCGTTTTGCGGGGCCAGCATGGCAACGCCGGGCTGCAGCACCAGCGCGTCAACAAAGGCAATGGCATCGCCACTGGGGGTGGGCTGAGCGAACACTTTGGGATGCGTCACCAGGCGCAAGTAGCTGGCAACCACGGTTCCCAGCAGACCGAGTGCCGTGCCGGTACGTGCATTTTCCAGCGCCGAATACAGCCACTGTTTTGCTTTGGCGTGGTGCACGTGATCGGCCCGCGATGCGGCTACCAAAACATTGACGTCGGGTGTCACCTGCGGCCCTATGCGGTGGCGTCGAGATCGTCGGCGGCTTGCAACATCGATTTGTTGCTGGTGGGATCAATGCCGGTCTGTAAACCGCCTGTGCCTTGAAAAACCGGAAGCTCCGGCAGGGCGGCTGTGTTTGTGCTGTCCACTTTGGCATAGTGCGCTAAAAACTCTCGCACCTTGGCGCTGACCGAGGTGCCTTCTTCGATGGCGCGAATGCGCGCTTTGCGAATAATGGCGTCGTCTAAGGAAATGGTCAGGTTGCTCATGGTAAATTCTCACGATATTACGTGAAAAAGTGTAGCACGTAAAACTGTGCCATGGGATAATTCTCGCGTGAACGCCCCGCAGTCTTCCCCACCTTTGCGTATCGAATTCCCCGAAAACCTGCCCGTCTCCGCTCGGCGTGAGGAAATCATGGCCTTGCTGGCACGCCACCAAGTCATCATCGTTTGCGGTGAAACCGGTTCGGGCAAGACCACCCAGCTGCCCAAAATCGCTCTTGCCATGGGACGCGGGCTGTGTAATTACCCCAAAATTTTGCCCAATGGCAAACCCGCGCCCCGCGGCAAAATGATCGGCCATACCCAGCCGCGCCGTATCGCCGCCAGCAGCGTCGCTAAGCGCATTGCCGAAGAACTGCACACGCCTTTGGGTGAGGTAGTGGGTTTCAAGGTGCGTTTTCAGGACCGCCTAAGCCGCGATGCTTCGGTCAAGCTGATGACCGACGGCATCTTGTTGGCCGAGACACAGACTGACCCGCTGCTGCTGGCCTATGACACGCTGATCATTGACGAGGCGCACGAGCGCAGCTTGAACATCGACTTTTTGCTGGGCTATCTACGCCAGATCTTGCCAAGGCGGCCCGACCTGAAAGTGATTGTGACTTCGGCCACGATAGATGCGCAGCGCTTTGCTGACCACTTCGCTAGTTTGCAAGGCACGCAAGAGGCAAGAACGCTGACACCTGCGCCGGTGATGATGGTGTCCGGGCGCATGTTTCCGGTCGAGCAACGTTACCGGCCTTTTGAAGAGCGGCGTGACTACGACGTAAACGACGCGATTGCCGAAGCGGTCGACGAACTTTGGCGTGGCGGGGCAGTTGGCGATATCTTGGTCTTTCTGCCCGGTGAGCGCGAAATCCGCGAAGCGGCAGACCACTTGCGGCGCCACCTGAGCCACCAACCGGTCTTACGCAACTGCGAGGTGCTGCCCCTTTTTGCCCGCTTAAGCCAGGCCGAGCAAGACCGTATTTTTGAAGGCCACAGTGGAAGACGCATAGTGTTGGCGACCAATGTGGCCGAGACTTCGCTGACGGTGCCCGGCATCCGCTTTGTGATTGATACCGGCACGGCGCGCATCAAGCGTTACAGCTTTCGCAGCAAGGTGGAGCAATTGCTGGTAGAGCCTATCAGTCAAAGCTCTGCCAACCAGCGTGCGGGGCGTTGCGGCCGAGTCGCCGATGGCATTTGCATACGCCTGTACGAAGACAAAGAATTTGCCGGGCGCGAGCGCTTTACCGATCCGGAAATACTGCGCTCCTCGCTGGCCGGCGTGATATTGCGTATGAAGTCGCTTCGGCTGGGCGCGGTCGAAGACTTTCCGTTTTTGGAGCGCCCCTCGGGCCGGGCCATTGCCGATGGCTACCAATTGCTACAAGAGCTGGGCGCGGTGGACGAAGCCAATGAACTCACTGCGCTGGGGCAAGAGCTCGCACGCTTGCCCTTGGACCCGCGCGTGGGGCGCATGATTTTGGAGGCCCGCAAGCGCGAGGCCTTAGACGAGGTGCTGATCATCGCCTCGGCCCTGAGCGTGCAGGACGTTCGCGACCGGCCAATGGATGCGCAACAGCAAGCGGACCAGGCGCATGCCAAATTTGATGATGAGAAGAGCGAGTTTTCCGGTTACCTAAAGTTGTGGAAATGGATTGGCGCCGCGCGTGGCGACAAAGCCGAAGTTAGCGGCGCCCACAAACTGAGCAACCGCCAGTTTGAGCAATTGCTACGGCAAAACTTTATCAGCGTACGCCGCTTGCGCGAATGGAAAGACATTCATAGCCAGTTGCTCACCGTGGTGGCCGAGCACCAATGGCGTATCAACACGGCACCTGCGTCTTACGAACAACTGCATTTGTCCATGCTGGCAGGTTTGCTGGGCAATGTGGGCTGCAAGCTGGAGGCCGAAGGCCAGCAGGGTGAATACCTGGGCGCGCGCAGCATCAAGTTCTTTCCGCATCCGGGAGCGCATCTGGTGAAGAAGCCCGGTCGCTGGATTATTGCGGCTGAGTTGGTTGAGACCACACGCTTGTTTGGGCGCGGTATTGCGGCGATTGATCCGCAGTGGATTGAGCAAGTGGGCGGCCATTTGCTAAAAAAACAAATGCTGGACCCGCATTGGGAGAAAAAAGCCGCTGAAGTGGTGGCACTGGAGCGCGCGACTTTGTACGGCCTGGTGGTCTATAGCGGCCGACGCGTGAACTACAGCCGGGTCGATCTGGCGGGTGCGCGCGAAATATTTATTCGGCAAGCGCTGGTCGAAGGCGTGTGGGAAACGCCGCTGCCATTTCTAGCGGCCAACCTGAAATTGATTCAACAAGTCGAGGATCTGGAGCACAAAGCGCGGCGACAGGATGTGCTGGTCGATGACGCCTTGATTTACGCTTTTTACGATCAGCAGCTGCCCCCCGATGTGTGCAGCGGCACCAGCTGCGAACGCTGGTACCGCGAAGAAGTAAAGAAGCAGCCCACGCTTTTGATGTTGACTCGCGAGGAGTTAATGCGCCATGAAGCGGCGGGCATTACCACCAGCCAGTTTCCCAAGACGGTGCGCTTAGGGGGCGTCGATTGCGCTGCTACGTATTTACATGAACCGGGCGATGCGCGTGATGGGGTAACGGTGACCGTGCCTCTGTTTGTACTGAACCCGGTCAATGAGGAGCGCTGCGAATGGTTGGTGCCCGGTATGCTCAAAGACAAAGTGCAGGCCTTGCTCAAGACCTTGCACCAAAGGCCGCGTTCGCGCCTTGTGCCGCTGCCCGAGACAGCGACGCGCATGGCAGAAGTACTGAATACCCCCGAACGCTTTGGCACTGGTGGCCTAGTCGATGCCCTACTCAAAATGGTGCGCGATGCCACCGCTTTAGACATTGTGCGGGCCGACATCAAGGTGGACATGCTGCCTGCGCATTGCTTCATGAACATCCGCGTGGTCGATGAGCATGGCCGTCAGTTAGGGCAGGGCCGCAATCTGGGTGCGCTTAAAGCGCAATGGGGCTCGCAGGCGCGCGGTGCATTCCAGGCGCTGGCGGCGCTCAAACTGAGCGATACCGTGCCAGCCCAGGCGTCCAAAGACTTAGGATCTGCGCAATCTGGCGTTGTGCGGGGCGGCAAAGGTCAAGGCGATGGCGATCTGCCGGGATCGCGGCCTGGAGCCGGCCAAGCGTCTTCTGGCGCGGCGCATGCCCAGACCTCGGGCACGACTGGGCGTTTGCAAGGCGGCGCCAACGTGCAGCTGCAAAGTGCGGAGCAACGCTACACCACTTGGACCTTCGGCGAATTACCCGAGCTGCTGGAAATACGTAAAGGCGCCCATGCAGTGATTGGGTTTCCCGCCCTGGTCGATGGTGGAGACGCAGTTACCCTAGAAGTGTTTGACGAGCCGCAGATTGCGGCCGACAAACACCGCATTGGTTTGGCGCGATTGTTTGCTCTGCAACTGAAAGAAGCAATCAAGTATCTTGAAAAAAATATCCCGGACTTGCAAAAAATGGGTGCCGCTTATATGCAAGTAGGCAAGGTCGATGGCAGCAACGCAGCGGGTGGCACGCTGGAGGAGCTCAAAGCCCAGATCATCGCGTTAGCGCTGGAGCGGGCATTTTTGCTAGAGCCTTTGCCTACCAATGCGCCAGCGTTTCAAAAGCGATTGGACGAAGGCCGTGGCCGCCTGACCTTGATTGCCAATGAAGTGGCGCGCATGGCACTGACCATCTTGCTGGAGTACCAAAATGCGGCTCGCAAAATCAAAGACAGCAAAAACGCCGCGCCGGCGTGCGAGGATGCCAACGCACAATTACAGCGCCTAGTGCCCAAGCGCTTTTTGCTGGCTACACCTTGGCCGCGCTTGCAGCACCTGGCGCGCTATCTGCAAGCCATCACCTTGCGCTTGGACAAATACCGCGCAGACCCCACGCGCGATGCCGCCCGCCTCGCCGAGCTGCGCCCGCTGGAGCAACGCTACTGGCGCCTGGTAGCAGAGCGCAAAGGCGCAGTCGATGAGCGCATGGCCGAATTTCGTTGGCTGATGGAGGAGTTGCGCGTAAGTTTTTTTGCGCAAGAGCTGCGCACCCCCCAGCCCGTCAGCGTCAAGCGCTTAGAGAAAGCTTGGGCGCAATTGGGCACTTAACCCTACTTGCCCATGTGCCAGATAGTGGTCGAGCGTGCACCGCTTCTGCAAAAGGCCAGTACCGGCCCAGTCGATGCGGCCACAATGGCGGCAAAGCTGGCTACCTGTTCGGGCGTTATTTGGCCGCTGATGACCGGAAGGTAGTGATAAGCCAAGCCTGCCACATGCGCCGCCTGTGCCATGGCTTGTGAGCTGGGTTGGTCGGGTCCGCCTTCGCCATCGGGGCGGTTGTTCACTACGGTGCTAAAGCCGTGCGCCGCGATCGCGGCCATGTCCTCAGGGGCGATTTGCGGCGCAGTGGCGAAGCGGTCGGTGTGGGCGCTGATAGTTAGAGGCATCTTTTGGGTACTTTCAAAATACATCGGCAAAAAGTTCAAACGGCGAAACACTTTTAGGGAACCTTGTCTCAATCTAAGCCCGTCCTTGCCATGCCGCGGGCCGTGGCAATCCATGGCTTCATGATTAAATGAATCGCCGCGTTGCTTCGCTCCTCTTGATGACGAACTTGCAAAGCGCTTACTTACAGCTTGGCCAATCGGTCCAGTCCTTTGCGCAGCGTCGCTTCCTCTTTCGCAAAGCAAAAGCGCACAATTTTTTGATCAAAGGCGTCGCGGTAAAAAGCGGACATCGGGATCGCCGTCACGCCGATTTCTATGGTCAGCCAGCGGCAGAAATCGGCCTCGCTCATATCACTGACTTCAGAAATTTCTGCGCATTGGAAAAACGTACCTTCGCTGGCAAGCAGGCGGAACTTTGTTTTTTCAAGCCCTTGACGGAATAGATCGCGCTTGCGTTGGTAAAAAGCGGGCAGTTCCAGGTAGCGCGAGGGCGCTTGCATAAACGCAGCCAGGCCGTATTGCACTGGCGTGTTCACGGTAAATACATTGAACTGGTGCACTTTGCGTAGTTCAGCGCTAAGCGATGCCGGGGCCGCCACAAAGCCGACTTTCCAGCCCGTGACATGGTAGGTTTTACCAAAGCTAGAAACGATAAAGCTGCGCGCCGCCAGGCCGGGGTAGCGGGCCGCGCTTTCGTGGGCTGCGCCGTCAAAGACCATGTGCTC
>CANJXV010000016.1 GCA_947478935.1 Comamonadaceae bacterium | reverse complement strand
GACCGGCTTGTTGCTCGCGCTCATGCCACGATCTCCTCGTTGCGGTAAAAACAGCTTTTGTCGTTGAGCACCTGGCACCACACCGTGCTGCCCACGGCAAACGGTTCGGCCATCATCGCTAAGCGCGCCTTAAACACCTGTCCTTGCAGGCTGGCGGTGACGATGAAGTGGGTGCCCACATCCTGCACCTGTGCCACTTGCATCGCCAGCGCGCCTTCAAAACTACTGCCTGCGCAGCGCACATATTCTGGGCGTATACCAAGCTTCAAATCTCCATGGGGCAATTCGCCATGCGTAGCGGTTAGCGGCAAGGCCACACCGCACACTTGCAAGCCCTGCGGCCCCATTTGGGCGGGCAGGAAATTCATGCCCGGCGAGCCGATGAAATGGCCAACAAAAGTGTGCGAAGGCCGCTCGAACAACTGCGCAGCGGTGCCCATCTGCACGGCGCGTCCGCGCGTCATGACCACCACTTGCTGCGCAAAGGTCAGCGCCTCTACCTGGTCATGCGTGACATAAACCAGCGTGAGCTTTAGTTCGCGGTGAATTTGCTTGAGCTTGCGCCGCAACTGCCACTTCAGATGCGGGTCGATTACGGTTAAGGGCTCGTCAAACAAGACTGCCGATACGTCCGAACGCACCAGGCCGCGTCCGAGCGAAATCTTTTGCTTGGCATCTGCCGCCAGCCCCGATGCGCGCTGATTAAGCTGGCCACTCAAGTCCAGCATCTCAGCGATTTCGCCTACGCGTTTGCGGATTTGCTCGGCGGGCATCTTGCGGTTGCGCAGCGGAAAGCCCAGGTTTTCGGCCACTGTCATGGTGTCATAAATTACCGGGAACTGAAATACCTGCGCGATATTGCGATGCTGCGGCGTGGAGCGCGTCACATCCTGTCCGTCGAAAAATACCGTGCCTTGCGAGGGCTGCAGCAGTCCGGACATCAGGTTGAGCATGGTCGTCTTACCGCAACCGGAGGGGCCGAGCAAAGCATAAGCTCCGCCGTTTTCAAACGACATCTTCAAAGGCAGCAAAGCGTAGTCGCTGTCTTGCTGCGGGTTGGGGCGGTAGGCGTGGGCCAGGTCTAGGTCGATGCGGGCCATGTCAGTGCACCCCTTCGCGCGACGGGGCCAGGGCCAGCATGCCGGCGCTGTCAAACACATACATATCCTGCGGCCGGAAATACACCGGCATGGCATCGCCTAAATCAAAGTAATGCACCCCAGCCAGTTGCGCCACCATGGCGCCCAGCGCGGTATCCAGATGCACAAACGTGTCGGAGCCGGAAATTTCGGCCAATGCCACGGTGGCATTTACCGCCACGTCACCCGTACGCCCTTGCACGCGCAGTGCGCTAGCGCGCAGGCCCGCAGTGACCGGGCCGGCTGCCAGGGAGCTTGCGAGTGCAACGCGGCTGGCATCGGCCAGCACCAAGGCCTGCTCTTGCACCCTAGCAACAAAGAGGTTCATAGGCGGATCGCTAAACGCTGTGGCCACGCGGATCGAACGGGGCCGCTGAAACACCTCTGCAGTCGGGCCGTATTGCAGCAATTCCCCCGCATCCATGACCGCCGTATACCCCCCGAGCAGCAAAGCCTCACCCGGCTCGGTAGTGGCGTAGACCACGGTGGAATTGCCCGCCGCAAACAAAGCACTGAGTTCGTCGCGCAACTCTTCGCGTAATTTGTAGTCCAGATTGACCAGCGGCTCGTCCAACAACATCAAAGGCGCGCCTTTGGCCAGCGCCCGTGCCAAGGCCACGCGCTGCTGCTGGCCACCAGACAACTCAGAAGGGTAGCGATTCAAAAACATATCGATGTGCAACTTTTCGGCCAGCGCTAGCACACGCTCGCGCACGCCAGACTCGCCTCGCAAATTCAGTGGCGAGGCAATGTTGTCAAACACCGTCATGGAGGGGTAGTTAATGAACTGCTGATAGACCATGGACACATTGCGCTGGCGCACCGGTACGCCGACCACGTCCACGCCATCGACCAGCACGCGCCCACTGCTAGGTACATCCAAACCGGCCATGATGCGCATGAGGCTGGTTTTGCCCGCTTGCGTGGCGCCTAAAAGGACGGTTACGGCGTCAGGGCGCAAGTCCATGTCCAGCGCATACAGCCAAGGCTGCGCGCCCACTTTTTTACTCACGGCTTGAAGACTCAACTCCATCAGACACCCTTGATCGCTCGCACCAATTTAGCGCGGCGTTAATTCGAATGTGAGAATTATTGTTCGAAAATATTCGTTTTAACTAGGTGTTTACCCTAAAACTATTCCTTTCTGTTCGATTTAAAGTGTGCGGGCCCTCTCTACCCATGGCTCGGACAATCGGCGCATGAACCCTAATCCACGACAAATCAAGCTCTTAAGCACAGTACGGGCGCAAGGCTCCGTCACGGTGGAGCGCCTGGCCGATGTGTTGGACGTGACACTGCAAACCGTGCGCCGGGACGTGCAGCGCCTGGCCGACGAAGGCCTGCTGGCGCGCTTTCATGGCGGCGTGCGTGTGCCCGGCTCCACCGTAGAAAACCTGGCCTACCCGCAGCGCGAAATCTTGAATGCGCAGGGCAAAGCGCGCATCGCGCGGGCGGTGGCTGATGCCGTGCCCAATGGCTGTTCACTGCTTCTCAATATAGGCACCACCACCGAGGCTATCGCGCGGGCGCTGACCAAGCACGAAGGTTTGCGGGTGATAACCAACAACCTGAATGTGGCCGCCATCCTCAGCGCCAATTCGCAAAGCGAAGTGATTGTGGTGGGCGGCGTGGTGCGCGGGCGCGACCAAGGGATAGTGGGCGAGGCGGCGGTGGACTTTATTCGCCAGTTCAAAGTAGATATCGGACTGATCGGCATCTCTGCCATCGAATCGGACGGCTCGCTACGCGACTTTGATTATCGCGAGGTGAAGGTATCGCAAACCATTATTTCGCATGCCCGCGAAGTCTGGCTGGCCGCAGATGCCAGCAAATTCAACCGCGCGGCCATGGTGGAAGTCGCCCAGCTCTCCAGTATCGACCGCCTGTTCTCGGATGCCATACCGCCGGAGCCTTTTATGGACTTGCTGGCTGAAGCACAGGTACGATTTACGCTGGCGGGCGACTGAGTCCGCCCCCACCCATCAATCGCTCACGCCACATTTGGATGCCCATCCGCCATGACCTACCTGCTCGCACTTGACCAAGGCACCTCTAGTTCCCGCAGCATCGTATTTGATGCGCAAGGCCGCATCGTGGCGATGGCGCAGGAGGAGCTGACCCAGTTTTACCCGCGGCCGGGTTGGGTCGAGCATGACGCCTTGGAAATATGGCGCACCCAGCTGGCCACGGCGCGCGATGTGCTGACCAAAGCCGGCATCAGCGCGCAGCAAGTGCACGCCATCGGCATTACCAACCAACGCGAGACGACGGTGGTCTGGAACCGCAAGACCGGCCAGCCCATCCACAAAGCCATCGTCTGGCAAGACCGGCGCGCCGAGCCCGCTTGCGCCGCGCTGCGCGAGCGCGGCATGGCCGATCCCATTCGCCAAAAAACCGGATTGCTGGTGGATGCTTACTTTTCTGGCACCAAACTGCAATGGATTTTGGACAACGTGCCCGATGCCCGTGCGCAAGCAGCGCATGGCGAACTGGCCTTTGGCACCGTGGACAGCTGGCTCTTGTGGCAATTGACCAATGGGCGCGTGCACGCCACCGACGTGAGCAATGCCGCGCGCACCATGCTTTTTAATGTGCACAGCAACACCTGGGACCCGGAGCTGCTGCAAGTGCTCAACATCCCCGAGGGTTTGATGCCCCAGGTACTTCCCTCAGCAGCATACTTCGGGGAAATCGAACCGGGCTTGCTGGGCCACAGCATCCCGGTGGGCGGCATGGCCGGTGACCAGCAAAGCGCTTTGTTCGGCCAGGCTTGCTTTAGCGCGGGTATGGCCAAAAACACCTACGGCACAGGCTGCTTCATGCTGATGCACACCGGTACGCAATTTCAGACCTCGACCAATGGGCTGATCACCACCAGCGCAGCGCAGCCTGGTACCTGCCCCGAATTTGCCTTAGAGGGCAGCGTGTTTGTAGGCGGCGCCGTGGTGCAATGGCTGCGCGACGGGTTGGGCGCGATCCGCAGTAGCGCCGAAGTGCAAACGCTGGCGCAAAGCGTGCCCGACAGCGGCGGCGTGATGCTGGTGCCAGCCTTTACGGGTCTGGGCGCGCCCTACTGGAACCCCGAAGCGCGCGGCACCATGACCGGGCTGACACGCGGCAGCACACTGGCCCATATCGCACGCGCGGCACTGGAAAGCATTGCCTTCCAAAGCGCCGCGCTCTTGCAAGCCATGGCGCGTGATGCGCAGCAAGCCGGAGCCGCCGCTGTAACCGAGCTGCGCGTGGACGGCGGCGCCTGCGTCAATGATTTGCTGATGCAGTTTCAGGCGGACTTGCTGGGCATCAGCGTGCTGCGCCCGCAGGTGACCGAGACCACCGCCTTAGGCGCCGCCTATCTTGCCGGCCTGTCCACCGGGCTGTACCCGGACACCGCATCGCTCAGCCAGCTGTGGCAAGCCGAACGCCGCTTTGAACCGCAAATCAGCCGCGCCCATGCCCAGGAACAAATGCAACGCTGGGAACACGCAGTGCGGCAAACCACCGCGGCCTAGCTGCGCTGCGCTGGCGAGGGCGTGGTTAGACTCTGCTTGCCTTTTCACTCACAGAGAACCCATCCATGCAGCAAGGCATCGCATTCATAGGCGGCGGCAATATGGCCAGCGCCATCATCGGCGGCTTGCTTAAGCAAGGCTGGCCTGTGTCCCACATCGACGTAGTCGAGCCCTTTGACGAGGCACGCGCCAAACTTAGCAGCCAATTTGGCATCATCGCCCAGGCCCAGGCTGGCAGCTTTTTGACCCGCGCCAACCTAGTGGTTTGGGCCGTCAAGCCCCAAACCTTCAAAGAAGCCGCGGCGCAAACGCAAGCCCACATCCACGCCGCCTTGCACCTGAGCGTGGCCGCAGGCATACGTAGCGACACGATTGCGCAGTGGCTAGGCAGCGAACGCGTGGTGCGCGCCATGCCCAATACCCCGGCGCTGATTGGCAAGGGCATCACCGCCCTGTTTGCCCGCGCCGCCGTCAATGAACCAGACAAGGCGCTGGTGAATCAGGTTTTGGGCAGCACCGGCGAGCTGATGTGGGTGGGCGCCGAGGACCATATCGACGCTGTGACCGCGCTCTCGGGCTCTGGCCCGGCTTATATGTTTTATTTCATGGAAGCCATGCGCGAAGCAGGCACCGGCATGGGGCTAGAGCCCGCCCAGGCTTACCGACTGGCCGTCGCCACCTTTATTGGTGCCGGCGAACTGGCCAAGGCCTCGCCTGAATCCCCCGAAACGCTGCGCCAGCGCGTGACATCCAAAGGCGGCACCACCCACGCCGCACTCAGCGCCATGGAAGCTAGCGGCATTAAACCCGCATTCATCGCCGCCATGCAGGCGGCGCAGGCGCGGGCGCGGGAGATGGGGCGGGAGTTTGGGACAGATTGAAGCGAAAACCCTTCCATGATGGGCGCACCCATCCAGTCATGCTGCGCCGCGCACCCAGCGCGCTTTCGCTGGTGCAAATCGTGGTTCTTGCGTCAACGAGCTCGAAGGATTAGTCCGCGTTTTTAAACCGCCAGCCCCCGCAAAAAAGCAGACGCTGGCACCACCTCAACCGCACCCGCGACAAAAGAATGGCGCACATTGCGCACCACTTGCAGGGCCTGCACTGGCCCCTGCTCACTGGCAAATCGCAACAAGGCGCGATGCGGCTTATCGTCGGAGAGTTTGCATTCCACCAAGTGCGTGAGGCGCTTGCCTTCGCTGATGGCAAAGTCCACCTCGGCCCCGTCCTTGGTGCGCAGGTAGTGCAAGCCCGCTTCTTGGCCCAGCACATCATGTTGCCACTGCACTTGCTTGAGCAAGGCGGTGGCCATGAGGTTTTCGAAATGGATGCCCTCGTCGCCTTCGACCAAGCCGCTATCAAAAAAATACACCTTAGGCGCTTGCAAAACCGAGCGCCCAATGTTGTGGTGCCAGGGGCGCACCACAAATACGATGTACAAGGCCTCCAAAATGGCCAGGTATTTTTTCAGCGTCACCGGGGATACCGCCAGGTCGCGCGCGATGCTGGCCAGCGACAAGGGCGAGCCCACGCGGCTGCGCAGCATTTCGGCGAACAAGCGGATCGCCGCCACCTCCTGAATGCGCGAGAACTCCAGCACATCGTTGCGCACTAGACCATCGAAATACTGGCGGCGCCAGCGCTGCGCCTCGGTCGCATCCGGGGCCAGGCAGGGCTCGGGGAAGCCGCCGCGCTCCAGCAAATGCGCTAAGGCTGCTTCGGGCTCGGCGCCGGTATGGTCGCACCATTCGCGCACCGAAATCGGGTGCAGGCGCAAGCCAAAAAACCGCCCGGCCAGCGACTCGCCACCCTGGCGGAACGTATCCATACGCGCACTACCGATGACCAGTAATTGCTGCCCTGGGGGTTTGCCGTCGTAGACGCCTTTGAGCCAGGCTTTCCAGCTAGGCATTTTGTGCATCTCGTCGAGCACCAGCAGCGGCGCCTGCGGGCTCCAGCGTTGGCTCAGAATGATGGCGCGGTCTGCCGCCACGTCGTAATTGAGGTACTGCCCGCCACGCTGGGCTATCAACTGGCGCGACAAGGTGGTTTTTCCGACCTGGCGCGGGCCAGTCAGAAACACCATTTTGCTAGCCAGGTCGGCCTGAACGCGCTGGTCAAGATAACGTTGCATAGTGAATTATTGCGACTTTTATTTATTAAATTATTAAAAAGTCGCGACTAATTGATAAATAAATTTAAAAAAGTCGCATATTTTTGGAAAGAACTACGCTTCCCTGGCCGCGTTCAATGCCGCGGCGTAGTCCAAAAGCCTTCGCGGCTGTAGTGCAGCTTGAGGAAATCGATCCACAAGCGCAGGCGCAGGGCCATGTGTTTGCGCTCGGGGAATACGGCGTAAATGCCGTTGGGCGGGGCGGCGAATTCTTCCAGCACCGGCACTAGCAGACCAGCGGCGATCTCGGCCTCCACCTCCCAGGTGCTGCGCCAGGCGATGCCCCAGCCGCCCAGGCACCAGTCGTGCAAAACCTGTCCGTCCGAGCAATCGAGCGGGCCGCTGGGCTTGAGGTGAATCACCTCCCTGCCTTCAGCCTTGGGCACGGTAAAGGCCCAGCCCCGGGTTTGCGAGGCGTCGCTAGACAGCGTCAAACAGTCAAAGCGCTGCAAATCCGCCGGTTGGGCTGGTCGCCCGTAGCGGGCCAGATAGGCCGGCGTGGCCACACACATGCGCCGGTTGTCGGCCAGGCGCACGCTCACCAAAGATGAATCGGGCAAATCACCCACGCGCACTGCGCAGTCAAAGCCCTCGCCAGCCATATTGATGATGCGGTCACTCAGGTTAAGCGAAACCGTCACCTCCGGATGCAGTTCCCGAAACAGCGGCACCAGCGGCGCCACATGGCGGCGGCCAAAGCCTGCAGGCGCAGTCAGGCGCAAATGGCCGCTAGCCTGCATCCCGCCGGCGCTCACGCTGGCCTCGGCATTACCCAGGTCGGTGAGCAAGCGCTGGCAGTCTTCTAAAAAAGCCGTGCCCTCTTGCGTTAAGGTCATGCGCCGCGTGGTGCGCACCAGCAGCTTGACACCCAGACGCTGCTCCAGCGCATCGAGCCGCCGCCCCACGATGGCTGGCGCCACGCCCTCGGCCTTGGCCGCCGCCGTCAAGCTGCCGCGCAGCGCCACCGCCACAAAAGACTCCATTTGCTTGAGCTTGTCCACGGCTTACTCCTGGGGCAGGGCCAATGTGCCCGCTTGCAGCATGGCGCTAATTTCGTCGTCGCTATATCCGACGTCCAACAAGACCTCGCGCCCATGCTGACCCAAGCGGGGCGGGTCTAGCCGCAGGCCCAGTCTTTCACCGTCTAGCGTCAAAGGCAATAGCGGCACCGAGGTCGCGCGCCCGTCGGGCAACGTCATTGGCGCCAAGCCACCGGTTTGCAACAAATGCGGATCGGCAAACAAATGCTGCGGATCGGTAATCGGCGCAAAGGGTAGGCCTTCGCGCTCGAACACCGCGGTCAATTCCTGGCGCGTATGCGGGGCCAGACGCTCGCGCAGCAAAGGCATCAGCCAAGCGCGGGCACGCACGCGGTCGTTGTTGGTGGCAAGGCGCGTATCGGCGTAGAGGTCGGTAAAGCCAAAGGCATCGCAAAACACCCGCCACTGCGTGTCACCCACCACCGCCAAAAAGATTTGCGCGCCATCCTGCACGCTAAACACGTCGTAAATGCCCCAGGGCGATATACGCTCAGGCATAGGCGCGGCAGGCTGGCCGGTCACCGCAAATTGCAGCATGTGCTGCGCCACCAAAAACACATTGTTTTCAAACAGCGCGGCCTGTACTTGCTGGCCGTTTCCGGTTTGCTGGCGCTGCATAAGCGCGGCCATGGCGCCCATGGCACCGAATACACCGCCCATGATGTCGTTGACGCTAGAGCCCGCACGCAGCGGGTCACCGGGCCGGCCCGTCATATAGGCCAGGCCGCCCATCATCTGGACCACTTCGTCCAAGGCGGTCCGGTGTTCGTACGGCCCGGGTAAAAAGCCTTTGTGGCTCACGTAAATAAGGCGCGGATGCCGCGCCGACAATGTGGCGTAGTCCAGCCCCAGCTTTTCCATAGTGGCGGGTTTAAAGTTTTCGCTGACGATGTCCGCCCGCGCTACCAGGCGCGTCACTACTTCGCGGCCAGTGGCGCTTTCCAGGTCCAGCGCAATACTCTTTTTATTGCGGTTAAAGAGCGGATAAAAACCAGCGCCCACGCCCAGCAGTTTGCGCGTGCTGTCGCCCGCTAGCGGCTCGACCTTAACGACATCGGCGCCCATATCGCCCAGCACCATGCCGCAGGTGGGGCCCATGACCATGTGGGTGAACTCGACAACACGGATTCCAGACAAGGGCAGAGACTTGGATGTATTCATTTTTGTCACGAATGGATTGCTTTTTACCAACATAGTATGCATCAAAGTATCGAATACAGTAATGCTCCGTGTATTTTCTTACGCGCCTTATTGCCCTGTCTGTTTCCAAGGAGCCCCTATGGCCACCGCCCGCACCACTATCGGCCGACTGCATGTCGCCACCGTTTTACAAACCTTTATCGACACCGAAGTACTGCCCGGCACCGGTGTCAAACCGGCCAAATTCTGGAAAGGTTTTAACGCCATCGTGGCCGACTTGGCGCCCAAAAACGCAGCCCTGCTGGCCGAGCGCGACCGCTTGCAAAGCGAAATCAACACCTGGCACCAGGCCCACCCCGGCCCGATAACCGATATGAAGGCCTACCAGGCGTTCTTAAAAGACATTGGCTATCTGGCACCCTTGCCCGCCAAGTCGCGCATCGTCACGAAAAACGTGGACGCCGAATTGGCGATCCAAGCAGGCCCGCAATTGGTAGTGCCGGTGCTCAATGCGCGCTACGCGCTCAACGCCGCCAATGCGCGCTGGGGCAGCTTGTATGACGCACTGTATGGCACTGACGTGATCTCCGAAGACGGTGGCGCCACTAAAGTCAGTGCAAGCGGCAAACCCTACAACCCCAAGCGCGGCAAAAAAGTCATTGCCTATGCGCGCAAGCTGCTTGACGAAGTCGCTCCCTTACGCAAAGGCTCGCACAAAGACAGCGTGGCCTATAGCGTGAAAAATGGCAAGCTGGCCGTGGCCCTCAAAGACGGTAGCAACACCAGCTTGGCCACACCCGCGCAATTTCAAGGTTTTCAAGGTTTGGCCAAAGCGCCCTCCTCGGTACTGTTGGAGCACAACGGCTTGCACCTAGACATCCTGATCGACCACAACTCTCCGATTGGCAAAACCGATGCCGCCGGCGTGTATGACCTGGTGATCGAAGCGGCGCTGTCCACGATTCTTGACCTGGAAGATTCGGTAGCGGTGGTGGACGCAGCGGACAAAGTGCTGGCCTACCGCAACTGGCTGGGCATTTTGCAAGGCACGCTCACCGAGACCATTAACAAAGGCGGCAAAACTTTTGTGCGCGGCCTCAACCCAGACCGCGTCTATACCGGCGCAGATGGCAAACCTGTGGTGCTGCATGGCCGCTCGTTGCTGTTTGTGCGCAATGTGGGCCATTTGATGAGCAACCCGGCCATCACCTATACCGCCAAAGACGGCAGCACGCATGAGATTCCTGAAGGCATTTTGGACGCCGTGGTCACCACCGCCATCGCTATCCACGACATCCAGCGCTCCAAGGCAGATGCCGCTGCCGGGCTGGTGCGCAACTCGCGCAAAGGCTCGGTGTATATCGTCAAACCCAAAATGCATGGCCCGGCTGAAGTGGCTTTTGCCGATGAATTGTTTGGGCGCGTTGAGGCCTTGTTAGGCTTGCCTGAGAGCACCGTCAAGCTAGGCATCATGGACGAAGAGCGCCGCACCAGCGTCAACTTGCAAGCTTGTATTGCTGCCGCGCGCAGCCGCGTCGCCTTTATCAATACGGGTTTCTTAGATCGCACCGGCGACGAGATGCACACCGCCATGTACGCCGGCCCCATGATCCGCAAAGCCGAGATGAAAGCCACGCCCTGGATCGCGGCCTACGAGCGCAGCAATGTGCTCAGTGGGCTGGCTGGCGGCCTGCGCGGTAAAGCGCAAATCGGCAAAGGCATGTGGGCTATGCCCGACCTGATGAAGGCCATGCTGGAGCAAAAAATCGTACACCCCAAAGCCGGTGCCAACACCGCCTGGGTGCCCAGCCCCACCGCCGCCACGCTGCACGCCCTGCACTACCACCAGGTGCTGGTCAGCGACGTACAAAAGCAATTGGAATCCCTGGACCTGCGCAAAGTACGCGCCGGTTTGCTCAATGACATGCTGACCATTCCCGTGGCCACCAACACCGGCTGGAGCGACAAAGAAAAGCAGCAAGAGCTAGACAACAACGCGCAAGGTATTTTGGGCTATGTGGTGCGCTGGATTGACCAGGGCGTGGGTTGCTCCAAAGTGCCCGACATCCACAACATTGGCCTGATGGAAGACCGCGCCACGCTGCGTATTTCTAGCCAACATATTGCCAACTGGCTCTTGCACCGCATCGTGACCAAAAAGCAAGTGCAGGCCACTTTCGAGCGTATGGCTGCCGTGGTGGACGGGCAAAACGCGGGAGACCCTCTGTACCAGCCCATGGCTGGGAATTTCAAAACATCCAAGGCCTACAAAGCCGCAACTGACTTGGTGTTCAAAGGCCTGGCGCAACCGAGCGGCTACACCGAGCCTTTGCTGCATGCTTGGCGTTTGAAGGTGAAAGCGCAGCGCAAATAATTGGGTACTTGCCTGCAAAGCACAACGGCACCCTCGGGTGCCGTTTTGTCTAGGGATGTCGCTCACATCCGCCGACTTCTACAAGAGCATGACGACCCATTGCGATCACCGAATTTGGCAAGACGTGTACCAGACCAAGATAGCTAATAGTGCCGATGTGTACTTAAAGTTGACCGTTATTGATGACGTTTTGATTGTTTCTTTCAGGGAGCTAGGACCATGCAATGCCCATGCTGCGGTGCCGCCGATCTGATCCACGACACCCGCGATATGCCCTATACCTCCAAGGACAAATCAACCACCGTACCAAAGGTGTCGGGTGACTTTTGCCCAGCCTGTGGTGAGGTTGTATTGAACCGTGAACACGGTAACCGCTACAGCGAAATGCTGGGCCAGTTTCAGCGCTAGGTGAACGCGGCCTATGTCGATCCCGCCTACATTGCTGCCATGCGTAACGGAGGGGCCAGGACCTTTTGCACACTGCCATCGGCCAGGGTGACGCTTTGCTCCACCAGCCAGACGATGTCGCTGGTCAGGAGGGCCATTTGCTCTGCGCTCAGGGCGATGCCGGGGCGCAGGTTTAAGGTTTTAGCGGTGGTTAGGGCGTTGTCCATGAGGGCTTGGTATTGGGCTTGGTCGCTGCTGTAGTCACCCAGAAAGCGCCTGCCAGTGAGCTGGGCCACTTGTTCGCGGATGAGCTTTTGTTCGTAGTAGCCGTCGCCTAGGCGCTTTTGGGTGGTGGCCGGGTCGAACTTTTGGTCCTGCTTGCCTTCTACCAACAAGCTGACCTTGCCTTTGAACTTGTCTTCCCCAGCTTCGATGTTGATGTCGCGCTTGACCTTCACGTCTAATGCGCCGCCAGCATTCACCGTGGTGGTCAGTAAGCTATTTATGCGTTGGTCGCTGCTCAGTTGCTCCAAGTTTTGGTCAAAATACCTGGCATTGAACTTTGCCAGCAAAACGCTGCTTCCCATTTCTAAATGCATTCTGCTATTAAGCTCCAGATATCCGGCACGCAAAGCGCTCAGATTCTTCAAATCTAAATCCAACTATTACGCCAGTCTTTGGATCGTATTCGTAGTAGTAGTGGCAACGTGGAAATCGCGTGGGGTTATTTAAATCAAATCTACCGTAACGGAATCCCCGCTCCTTGTGATCGTTAATTAAATTGGATTCTCCGATAAATAAATCAGACCGTTGATGACCAACGCAGAACCAATATGCGCAGTTGTATACATTCTCTCCAATGATTTTTTTCTTTTCATCCACCCACATCTTGTGTCGGCCCTCCACGCTCATGTCCAATCCAGCCAAGGCATAACAAGCCGTAAGCAGTAAGGTAAGGCTTGTAATTTTGATCCAGCGCGATGCCAGCTTGAAAATATCTCTCATTTAATTTCCTCGGGTTTAGCAGGTGTCATTGGCGACGGATTGGCAAGACGAATAATGCTATGCACTGGTTGCGGCTTTATTGAGGTAGGTTGCTTAATTTGCGTAATCCAAGAAAAATTCGGATTGTTAAGCGCTGCTGGTGTAGATAGGGCAGCCGCTGGCACCATCGTTGGCACATTCCAAAATGTGAAGTCCAATTCACGATTGGCGTTAAAAATATAGTCATGCAGGCCAGCAGTGGCGTTGACAAATGGAATTTGGTTGAGCGCTCGACTTATTGCACCACCTTGAGAAAGCAATGATCCAGGCTTATTCAAACCAATGACGTTCATTCCTTGGTCTGCTGGGATCTGACGTCCCAAGCCATCAGGCTCAAAAATTTGGCTGGTTTGGTTGGCTCCATTCCTATTTACCCCCGGCCCCGGATTAGCCGCATACCCAACCATCGATTGATAGGCTTCGCCAGCAGTGCTTACAAACGCTGCGGTCTTTGCACCTTTTTCGCATCCGGAACCATTGAGAGTGCCTGCAACACAACCCGTCATGGCGTTGGCCATTACTGCATCAGCGCCTTGCCCTTGTACGGTTGCTCCGACACCCGCTGTGCCCATGGCTATCAATATATTTTTAATGGTCTCGCTGCTACCGAGTTGCTCCAAGGTCTTACCAATGTCCCCGCCGTTGTTCACCATCGCCACAGCCGCTTGCGAGGCCAGGGCGCTAAAGCCGGCGTTCAGCGCTGCACCTGCGGCATAGGTGGTGGCAGTGGCGGCAGCACCGGCGGTGGCTGCCGTAGTGGTTCCTAGCGTCACGCCGCCCAGCGTAGTGGCGGTGCCAGTCGCTGTAGCTGTTGTGGTGCCTAGCAACTCTGCCCCCATGCCGCCGGTGTAAGCGGCAATAGCAATGCTCAAAAGCGCCGCGCCCGCTGGAGTCAGGCCTTGTTGCTCGAATTTCCAATTGTCGTGGGCCAGTTGTACTTGGCTCCATTGCACTTTGGGGGCGGTGCTGGTAGTGGCTGTGTTGCCCGCACCGGCATTGCCCTCCATCAACTGCTTCAAATACCCCAAGCCCGGCTGCTGGCTCAAGGTGTCTATTTGGTTTTGCACGCTGGCTTGGTTTGCATCGCGGATGCTCGGTGGGTTGGTGGCATTGGGGTTGGCTGCTTTGCCGCTGGTACTAACCACATCGGGCAGTTGCACCGCTACTTTGAGGCCTTCGTCCAACTGCACTTTGCCTTTAATGCTGGTCATCTTGAGGTCTTGGGTGCTGCTGCCGCTGTCGGATGTCTTTTGCCAAAGGCCTAGGGTTTCGGAGGAGTTGCTGGTGCTGCTGCTCGCGCTCTCTAGCGCGCCGCCTAGGATCAGGCTGCCGGGTTTGCTGGGGTCTATGTTTTTAAAGCTGACGGTGTCGCCGCTCAGTTCTGCGCCACTGAAGTCTGCGCTGTTGCCGATGTTGACGGTGATGGCTTTGTCGGATATGAGCTTAGATCCCAGGGCCTTGGTTTGGGCTTGGTTTTGTGTATCGCTGGATTTATCTAGGGTGATGCCAATGAAACTGCTGTTGCTCTCGATGCTGCTTTGGCTGCTGCTGGTGTCGGTGGCGGCGTAAAACTTTTGATCCTGCTTGCCTTCTACCAACAAGCTGTCCTTGCCTTTGAACTCGGTGCCAACGCTGACCAGGTTGCGATCGGCCACCACGCTGGTGCTTTGGCCGGTGAAGGTGGAGGCGATGGCTTTGTTGCTTGCGCTGGAGCTGGTGGTGCTGGTGGTGCTGCTAAACAGGAAGCCGCTGCTAGTGCTCTTAGACGCACTCGCGCTGCTTTGCTGGTCCTCGCCGGCCACGATGTTGATGTCGCGCACGGCTTGGACGTCTAAGGCTCCACCAGCGCTAACCGTGGCCGCTTTGGCGTTGATGTCGTTACCCGCGTTCATGGATACGTTACCCGCCGCGTTGATGCTACTGCCTACGTCTTTGCTGCTGGACTGGCGCCGGTAGTTGTCTGCGTCCAAGGTGATGTCTTGGGAACTGCTGGTGCTCAGGGTGGCTAGGTTGATGTCATTACCTGCCTTTAAGGATGCGCTACCTTGGCTGTCCACTTGGGCCGCAGTCAGGTTGATGTTGTTCTTGGCGTTGATGTTTAAAGAGCCACCGGGGTTTTTAACGTAAATAGCCGCTACCCGGTCAATGCTGGTTTGGCTACTTTTAAAGAGGCCAAGGTCCACGCTGCTGCTTTGTGTAGTGCTGCTGATGTTGACGTCGCGCCCTGCGTCAAGCGTGGCCGAGGAGAGTGCTTCTAGCGTGCCCCCGATGTTGTCTATATCTTGGCGAGCAGTCAGACCCAGCTTGTCAGCGCTCATGGTGCCGCCTAGGTTTTTAATGTTCTCTGCGGTAATGCTCATGGCTTTGCGGCTGGCGATGGTGCCGCTGTTGTTTAGATCGCCACTTAAGTTCATGTTGATAGATTCCCCCGAGATGAGCGAGCCCGAACCGTCTAGGTCGCCTTCTTTAACGCGCACATAGAGCTGAGGGGCCAGGACCTTTTGCACACTGCCATCGGCCAGGGTGACGCTTTGCTCGACCAGCCAGACGATGTCGCTGGTCAGTAGCGCCATTTGCGCGGCTGATAGCGCGATGCCGGGGCGCAGGTTTAGGGTTTTAGCGGTGGTTAGCGCGTTGTCCATGAGGGCTTGGTATTGGGCTTGGTCGCTGCTGTAGTCACCCAGAAAGCGCCTGCCAGTGAGCTGAGCCACTTGTTCGCGGATGAGCTTTTGTTCGTAGTAGCCATCGCCTAGGCGCTTTTGGGTGATGGTGGGGTCGATGGCCACGCTCTTGAGCAGGTAGTCGCTGCCCAGCCAGGTTTTAAGCTGGGTGAATTGGGGGTCGGTTTCGACCAGGTAATTGCTGGTGCTTTGGGGGCGGATGCGGTACAGGCTGGTGTTGGGGATGCGGCTGGGCAGGGTGGAGGTGCGCACTTGCATGAGCACGGGGGCCTGCGCTTGCTTGGCGCTGGGGGTGGCGGTTTTGTTGGGGGCGGCGCTGCTGGCGTCGGGCATCGTTTGGTTTTGCACAATGACCACGTCGCTAGCCTGCGCTGGGGCGCTGGTGCCAGCGGTTTTGGCGCCGATGCTTGGCTTGTTAGTTTGGACATCTTGAACCGTTGACTCAAGCTTGCCTGGTGCGGCGCCGTTTGGCAGGTTTTTCAGTGCATCGGCATTGATGGTTACAGGCCCACGGCCGTTGATGATCGCTTCAACTGCCCCTATTTTTTCCGAAACGGATGGGTTAGACCAATAAAGGCTCACCCTTGCGTCTACGGCCCCCCGCCCATACGTGACGTTACTAAAGCTGCGTACTCTGTACAAATCGCTTCCAACATTATTTACTTTGGCGTTGCTGCTGCCTGTGTTGCTGAGCTTTCCGTCAATGGTTAAATCACCGCCTGAATTGATAGTGGAATAGGTATTGTTTAACGCGCTTGCGATGTTAATGGTGATATTTTTAGCTGCAGAAATAGTAGCCACCGCGCCAGCGCCAGGCTCCATCACGTCTGTAACTATTGTTTGGGTAGCATCTCGCTGAACCTCTATACCATCGCCCATATACCTTGGCTCCAACTGCATATTGGGACTGCTAATGGTGTGCGTTGGATCTGTGTAACTAAGGGGCTGTATAAGTAATACACAGTTCACACTACAGCGCCCGTATTGGCTATCGTATTGAGCGATATTGGTGTCATAAAAACGAACACCCCCTGTCATCTCGGATACCGCTGGGGCAGCATCAGGTACTTTATCTGGATTAGAGGAGCCGTCCACGCGTGCTGTGTGGTAAATAACAATCTGTCCATCATTTACATTGGTACGCGTACGTGAACCATAGTGGCCAAACGATGCACCGCTTGAAACTTGAAACACGGAATCAAATGCCGATAGCTTGACTACCGCTTTCCAGTAGGCCTCGCCACTAGGGCTGTACAAGAGCTCGTTGCTAACAATGGAATCGGGGGCCAGGTAATACCCTACCCAAGCCCGGTAATTACTTGATGTGTAGAGCGAAGAGAAACGCTCGTTCACCCCGGCTGTCCACCAAGTCGGGCGAGTCATGGTGACAGGTGCCTCTACATTTGTTGTCTTGGTAACCTTAACACCAGGGCGCGTATTATTTAATGTTCGGGTATTTACATCGAGGTTGCCGACCGCATTGATAGCACTGCCAATGTTATCGATTTGAACCGATGTACCGCTGGCACGCCAGTTGGCATCCAAATCACCGCCAATAGCCATGTCCCCATCACTATTGATAAGGGCGTTCGCTTGGTTGACGATGGTTTGCGCGCCGATGTCCAAGCGATTGCGTGCGACGATGCTGGCGGCAGTGGCGGTGCCTTTAATTGTTTCTTCCCTATTAACCAAGCTCTGCGCACCGATGCTGATGTTGTCACCATAAATGCGGCCTGTGCCCAAGTTGGTGACGGTATTGGCCTTGATGCGGGTGGCGGCGCCGTCCACCAGACCGCGGTTGGTGAAGTCTTGGGTAGCCGTTAGGCTGGTCACGCCGTTGCTTAGCAATTGGCCAGCGACCTGGTTGTCGATGTTGTTGGCGGTGATGCTTAAGTTACGACCCGCGTTGACGGCGAGGTTGTTGGTGTAATTACCCGTCATGCTGAGCAGCATGTCGCGCCCGGCGCTAAAGGTGCCTTGCGTGCTGTAGTCGCCTTGCAAGCGCACGGCCAGGTCGGTACCCGCAGCCACCGTGCCCGCCCCGCTTAGCTTGGAGATGTTGATGTCTATGGCCGCTTCGGCCTTGATGCTGCCCGCTGTGTTGTCAATCTGTAGCGTGGGTGTGCTGACGCTGCGCGGGGCTATGGTCAGTGTGCCAGCGGCGCTGATAAGACCATTGGCGTTGTTGATCGTGCCGTCGCTCTTGACCGTAAGGTCTGCCGCTGTGCGGATATTCCCTTGGGCGCTGTTGTCGATGGTGTCAGCGTCTATGCGCATATCGCCTACCGATAGCCATTGCCCGCCTTGGTTGTCTAGGCTGCCCGTGGTGAGCGTGGAGTTGGCGTTGCTTATAGCGGTGCCGCCCTTGTTGTTGACGCTGCTGGAGGTAACCGTCAGGCCGGTGGCGTTGATGTAGCCGCTGCCGTTATCCAGTGCGCCGCTGCGCAGGTTGGCCGCGCCGCCCGCTTGTAGGCCAAAGCGTTTATCGCTGTCTAGGGTGCTGGCGTTGGTCAGGGTAGCGTTGTTGGTGTCCAGGTTCAGGTCGGTGCCTGCGCTGATCAGGCCTCCTGTGTTATCGACAGCGCCGCTGTTGCTGCTAAGCGCACCCAAGGCGATGAGTTGCCCTGCGTTGACGTTGCTGATGTGCTTGTTGCTGCCTTGCAGGGTCAGGCTTAGGTCGCGTGCGGCTTGCACCAGGCCGGTGGCGTTTTGCAGGCTGCCTTGTGTACTGCTTAGGGTGATGTCGCCCGTCCTAGCAATGACAGTCCCACCAGCGTTGTTCAGCGCGATGGTGGGGGGGGCCGCCGGTGCGTTGATGGTCATGGCCAGGTGGCGCTTGGCATAGAGCAAACCATTGGCGTTATCGATGCTGCCGCTGCTAAACCCCAAGTCTTGCCCCGCGATAAAGCGGCCTGCGGTGTTGTCGATGCGCTGGCCGTCCGTACGCACGGTGAGATCGCTGGCGGCCTGTATTTGCCCTGCGGTGTTGCTGATTTCGCCCGTTTGCAGATCGATGGTGCTGCCCGCCAATATGCCTTTGCGATTGGCCGACGCTGTGGCGGCTTGGCCCGCTTGCGGATTAAGCGGGTCTTGTGCGTCTTTGGTGTCCGCATTGCTTAGGCGCTGGCCGTTGGTTTGCAGGCTTAAAGCCCCCACCGCGCTGATCAGGCCTTGGGTGTTGTCCAGCGCGCCGCTGTTGCTACTGAGGTTACGCCCAGCGATGATTTTGCCCTCTTGGTTGTTGATGGCGGTGTTGGCGCCTTGGGCGCTAAGACTCAGGTCGCTGGCCGCTTGTAAAAGGCCTTTGCGGTTGTAGATACCTTGTGCGCTGGTGGTGATAGACAGCGCGCCGGTTTGGCTGCCCAAGATGCCTTCGCTGTTGTTTAGCTTGGCCGCTTGGATAGTGAGTTGGCCTGCGCTGACCAGTTGGCCTGTTGCGTTGTTCAGATTGCCTGCGCCCAGATCTATCGCTAGGTCTTGGCTGCTAGTTTGGGTGATGATGCCTTTATTACTGTTATCTAGTTGGGCTAGCTTGAGGTTGAAGGTTTGGGCGCTGATGCTGCCGCCTTGGTTGATCAGGCTTTGGCTGCTGTTGGCGTTGGCCTGCAAGCTGGTTTGGCCCGCTGCGCTGCTGATGGTGGCTTTGCTGGTGTTGATGTTGCCTTG
>CANJXV010000015.1 GCA_947478935.1 Comamonadaceae bacterium | reverse complement strand
CTGGCAGGGATCCATGCGCCTTTGTCGCCCCACACCTTGCGCCATGCATTTGCCACGCATTTACTTAACCATGGCGCCGATTTGCGCGCCGTGCAATTGCTACTGGGCCACGCCGATATTTCTACCACCACCATCTACACCCACGTCGCCCGCGAGCGCTTGGCCAAGCTGCACGCCGACCACCATCCAAGAGGCTAGGCGGCCACGGTGTTCAGTCCGCCACGCGCGGCTTTAAAAACGGCAGGCTCCACAAGCCGCTGGACAAGCTGGTGCCCAACACAATGACCAACGCGCAGCCCAGCATCCAATGCGTCACGCTTTCACCCAGCAAAATGACGCCATAGGCAATGGCAAACACTGGAATGGCAAAGGTGACGGTTAAAGCGCGCACCGGGCCCGCATGGGCAATCAGGCGGAAATACAAAATGTAAGCGGTACCGGTACACAACACGCCCAGCGCAGTGACGGCCAGCCAGGCCTGCGTGGTCGGCGCCTGGGCAGGCCAGTACCATAAGCAAAACGGCAGCAGAAAAATAGAAGCGCCCACCTGGCTGCCAGTGGCCGACACCAAAGAGGGCACGCCACCCAAAAAGCGCCGCGTGTAGCTCGCTGCAATGCCGTAACACAGGCAAGCCAGCAGGCTGGCCGCAATGCCCCAGGCGCTAGAGCTGCCCAGGGCATTGGTATCAAAGCTGGCGTTTTCACTGGCCAAGAGGGCAATACCCACAAAGCCGATCAGCAAGCCCACCACGCGCGAGCCCGAGGGCCGCTCCCCCAACCAGGCCCAGGCGATGAGCGCGCCAAATAAAGGCACCGTGGCATTGAGCACCGAGGACTGGCCTATAGAAATACTTTGCAGTGCAAAGGCTATGCATACAAAGGGAATGGCCGAATTAATGACGCCGACCAGTAGCACTTTTTTCCAATGCAGCGCAAAGTCCTCCCGGTGTCCACGCAGCAACATCAAGGGAAGCAGCACGGCGCTGGCGATGATGACGCGCAGTGCAGCGGTGACTACCGGGCCAAAGCTGACCATGCTCAGGCGTGTGAATAAAAATGATGCGCCCCAGATGGCCGCTAGCGCGATGAAATCAAGCACCCAATGTGGCGGGCGTGTATCGGAAATTGGGGAATTCAAAAAGCGCTTTCGAGTTGCAAGAGGGTGATCTTACGTGGCAGGCCACCGGCATAGCCCGTGAGTTGGCCATTGCTGCCGATCACTCGGTGGCAGGGCACCATAATGCTTAAGGGGTTGCGACCTATGGCGCCACCGACCGCGCGCACCGCAGCCGGTTTGCCGATAGCCTGCGCAATGGCGGCGTAGCTACTGGTTTGACCCGGTGCTATCGTCGTTAACTGACGCCATACCGCTTGTTGAAAGTCAGTCCCTACGCTGTAATCCAGCGGCAGGGAAAAGGCTTGACGTTGCTGCGAGAAGTATTCACCGAGTTGCGCGTGCGCCATGTCGTGTACCGGATGCGAGGTGACCGTTGCGAAGGGATCGAGCGCGGGGAAGTGGTCTTGGCCTTCAAACCACAGGCCCAGCAGCGCGTGGGCATTAGCCAGCAGGTGAATGGTGCCTAACGGACTTTGGTACGTTGATTGCACGGCTTGGGCGTCAAAGGATTTCATGATTTGATGTTGTTTGTAATGAGCTTCGAACTGCCTAAGATTGCGCGCGACCCATAGCCGCCGCGCTATGCCAGGCTCGGACGGTGGCGTAGCTGCGCCAGGGCCGCCAGACTTGTGATGCTGCTTGTGCCAAGAGTTTGGCGCGCGGTGCATGCGCCAGGCCCAGGGCTTTGTGTAAGGCCACATCACCGGTGGGAAACGCGTCAGGCCATCGCAGCGCTCGCATTGCGATGTATTGCGCCGTCCAGGGCCCAATGCCTTCAATCGATTGCAGGCGTTCCAAAGTCCGTTCCAGCGGCGCGCTTGGTTCAAGCTGCAGTTCACCTTGTGCCACGGCGCGCGCTAAACCAATGATGGCCGCCTGCCGCTGCCGCACAATGCCCAGCGCACCCAAAGCCGATGGCGCCAAGTTGGCTATCTGGGCGGCGTGGGGGAAATAGTGGCTGATACCTTTCACTGGCAGGTTCGCGCTGTCTGCAATTGCATGGCCGAAGGCGGCCACCAGGCGAGCGCAGAGTGTGCGCGCCGCAGCCACCGTGATTTGTTGACCCAAGATGGCGCGCACCGCCAGTTCGAAGCCATCCACCGTGCCGGGGATGCGCATGCCTTGCGCGCCCGGGAACGCGGTCTCCAGCAGACCTTCATAGGCCAGCGGGTCGGCATCGAGGTCCAGCAAGCGGCGGCATACACATTGAACTTCTAGCAGCGCTGTGCCGAGCGAGGCACTGACTTGCAGCTCCACCACGGCCCTGTCCGGAACAAAGCGGGCCAGCATCCAACCTTCGTAGCGCTGCGGACCATGGCCCAGACGCAGACTGCGGACGTAGCGCAGTTGCGCCAGGTCGACCACTTCCAGACCGGGCAATGCGCGCTGGTGTAGAAAACCGATCAAATGCTGCGCATCCAGTGGTGGCCTGTAAGGTAAGTTCACGGTCAATCCAGCGGCCAGTGGATGGCTGTTACTGGCGGTCGGTATGCGTCCATTTTTGAAGGTCTTGCGCATGGCGCCTGGCGTAAGCCGGTAGTGCTTGGCAAATACTGCGTTAAAGCGCCGTACGCTACCAAAGCCGCTGCGCTGTGCTACCTCGCTGATGGGCCAGCGGGTATCGGTCAGCCACTGTTTGGCGTGCAGCAGACGCCGCGTTTGCAGGTATTGCAAGGGCGCGATATGCAGGTGCTCTTCCATAAGGCGGCGCAAATGGCGCTCGCTAATGCCCAGGCGCGCGGCCCAGCTTTGTACCGTCCATTGCTTCGTAATGTCGCTTGTCGAAATTTCCAGCAATTGGAGCGCCTGGTGCACCAGCATGGCACCGCCATCTTGCGTGGACCACTGGTGAAAGCCTGGCGCTGCAGGCGCTAATTCCGGGCGGCAACGCAAACAAGGACGAAAACCTGCTGCTTCTGCCTGGGCCGGCAGCGCAAAAAAAGTGCAGTTCTTTTCTAGGGGAACGCGTACTTTGCAGACCGGGCGGCAGTAAATGCCGGTGGAGCGCACGCCGGTAAAAAAATGCCCATCAAAACGCGCGTCGCGCGCTTGCAGCACGCGGTAACAGGCCACAGCGTCCATGGCCAGGCCGGCAGCGAGGGTGGACGGTGATGTCGCATGCAGTAGCATGCGCCGATGATACGCAGGCTTGGCGCAGTAATTAGCCGTAATCGGACATGTGTTTACAGGGGTGCAGTTGGCTGGGCTGGAACGCCGCCCTTTGTACCGTGCACCGCACTGAAATCCGCATCGATCTGTTGCGTCGTGGTCTTCATCGGGAAAGCATTGCGCTTGCACCAGTAGCCCAAGAGATGATCGCTTTAGTGTCTAAAACGGAGCACTTCATAAAGTGTTGGCTAAAAACGATGCACCACAAGGGCTTTGACGGATAGCAATGGGAGCTTATGTTCAGGCTTTGCTAGCCAACTGCCGACACAGTTCCCCCAGTGGCACAGCCCAAGTTACCGGCCCCAGCGCAAAGCTGTCGGCCCCGGGGTAGACCACACACTGACGACTGGGTTGGAGGTCTTCGCAGGCGACATAAAAGCCGCGCTCCATCTTTGGCGACAAGCTGCGTTTGACTTCAATCGCCCAGGATTGACCATCGGGCCAGCGCAACAGCAAATCGATTTCTGCGCCTGCGCTGGTGCGGTAGAAGTAGGCACTGGCATTCGGACCTGCCGCCGTGATTAGGTTTTCCAGCACAAAGCCTTCCCAGCTTGCGCCGACGCTCGGGTGACCCAGCAGCGTTTCTTCATCAGACAAGCCCAGCAGTGCGTGCAGCAAGCCGCTGTCGCGCACATACAGTTTGGGCGATTTGGTCAAGCGCTTGCCCAGGTTTGCATGCCAGGGCTCCAGGCGGCGCACTAAAAACATCTGTACCAGTAAATCTATGTAGCGGTTAACGGTGCGGGTGTCCAGCGCCAGACTGCGCGCCAGCACCGATGCATTGAACAAACCGCCTTGCTGGTGTGCCAGCATGCCCCATAAGCGTCGCACCGCATCGGCACCTACTCGCCCGCCCAGCTGTGGGATGTCACGTTCTGCATAAGTGCGAATGAAATCCTGTCGCCAACGAAAACTGGCGCTGACTGTGCGCGCCAAGTGGCTGTCAGGAAAACCGCCACGCAGCCACAAACGGCTCAGTTCGCTGTCGACAAGCTCCAGCGCGTGAAACGGGGTAAGTTCGCGGTAGGCAATGCGCCCGGCCAGACTCTCACCTGCTTGTTGCAGTAAATCCAAGGAGGCAGAGCCCAACAACAGGTATAGCCCGCTGCGGCGACCTTCGCGCCGGGCTCGGTCGATCAGGCCGCGCAGGACCGGAAACAGGCCCGGCACCCGATGCACCTCGTCAATGACAAGCAAACGGTCCAGCCGTTCACCCAAGTACAACTCAGGTGAACTGAGTTTGGCCCGGTCGAGTTCGGACTCCATGTCCAGATACACACTGTGTTTTGGCAGGGCGAGCTGGTGGGCGACGGTGGTTTTACCGGCCTGGCGGGGCCCAAGCAAGGCCACAGCGGGGTATTGGGCTAGGTCTTGGCGTAGGTAGTTGAGTAAGTTGCGGTCTAACATCCTTGCATTTTAAGCATATACATGTATAAATTACAAGTATATTATTTCCCTAAACAGTGGAAAAGAAGCCCAAAACGCTGCATGGCGTCCACGCTGGCCCGCCAGGGAATCGGTCCCGTGCTGGGCCATACGCAGCTTGCTGATCTGGCGGCCGCGCTTTGACTCCTAGTGCTGGGTAGCACTTTCCGCAGCTCGCGCTTTCGTCGTGCTGATCGGCCTGTTCTGGCGAACACCAAGAGGACGTTTAGATTAGGCGCAAAAGGAAGATTATTGTGTTGGGCTTGCGCTCCCATGGGCTGGAAGATGCCCCTCCTACAATGATTCACACGCGGTGTGCAACCTAGGCACACTACTAAAAACTCAAGCACGCTAACACTATGCAAATTTCCCCCAGCATTTTCAAAGCCTACGATATCCGGGGCATCGTGCCCTCCACCGTGCATGCGGACATGGCGCGCGCTTTGGGCCGCGCTTTCGGAACCCTGGCCATGCGCCAAGGCGAACGCACGGTAGCGGTCGGGCGGGACGGGCGTCTGAGTGGCCCGCTGCTGGCCGGCGCTTTGATGCAAGGTTTGCAGGATGCGGGTGTGCAAGTAATCGACATTGGCCCCGCCACCACGCCCATGCTGTACTTTGCGGCCTGTAATTTGTGTAAGAGCGGCATTCAGGTCACTGGTAGCCACAATCCTCGAGATTACAACGGCTTCAAAATGGTATTGGGCAGCAAAGCGATTTACGGTGAAGAAATTCAGTCTCTGCGCCGCATCATGGAAGACGAAAGTTGGAACTTACAAGCCGGTGGTGGCTGCACCCAGGCCGATGTGCTGCCGGCCTATCGCGCGCGCATCGTCGGCGACATCAAGTTGGCGCGCCCGCTCAAAATCGTGGTGGATTCGGGCAACGGCATCGCCGGGGCCAGCGCGCCAGATATTTTGCGCGCCATAGGCTGCGAAGTCACCGAGCTGTACAGCGAAGTCGATGGCAACTTTCCCAACCACCACCCGGACCCGAGCAAGCCCGAAAACCTGCGCGATCTGATTGCTGCCTTGCAGGCTGGGGACGCCGAGCTAGGTCTAGCCTTTGATGGCGATGGTGACCGTCTAGGCATCGTGACGCGCGACGGCAGCAATATTTACCCAGACCGGCAAATGATGTTGTTCGCGCAAGACGTGCTTAGCCGCGTACCCGGCGCAACGATTGTGTTTGATGTGAAATGCTCACAACGCTTAGGGCCAGCGATCGCCGCAGCCGGCGGTAAGCCGCTGATGTTCAAGACAGGCCACTCTTTGATCAAAGCCAAAATGCGCGAGATCGATTCACCGCTAGGTGGCGAAATGAGCGGCCATATCTTCTTTAAAGAGCGCTGGTTTGGCTTTGACGACGGCACCTATGCGGGCTGCCGTTTGCTGGAAATCGTCAGCCGCGTGGCCGACTCCAATGCTTTGTTGCATGCACTGCCTACCAGCTTCTCCACCCCTGAACTCAATGTACCTTGTAAGGAAGGCGAACCGCATGCGGTCGTGGAGCAATTGATTGCGGCTGCAGACTTTGCGGCCCCGGCGGTTTGCACCACCATTGACGGCGTACGCGTGGATTGGCCCGATGGCTTTGGTCTGGTGCGTGCCTCCAACACCACGCCGGTGCTGGTGTTGCGCTTTGAAGGGCACGATGCGGCGGCGCTCGCGCGCATTCAGGAGGTCATGATGGCATTGCTGCGCAGCGTCAAGCCCGATGCCCAGTTTCAAGAGGCAGCGCATTGACTGCTAGGGCCTTGTTCCGCAATTTTCTTCATGCGCATTCTCATTGTTAAGTTGTCCTCGCTGGGCGATGTCATTCAGACGATGGCAGTGTTGCCCGATGTGCTGGAGGTTTTTCCCAACGCGCAAATTGATTGGGTGGTCGAAGAAGCCTTTGCACCCTTAGTCCAAATGGCGCACGGTGTGCACGCTGTGATACCGGTTGGCCAGAGGCGTTGGCGCAAGTCTTATTTCAGCGCGGCTACGCGCGCTGAGCGTCGACTGTTTTATGCGCGCTTGCGCCAGGACGCTTATGACGCGGTCATTGACTTTCAAGGTCTCATCAAGTCGGCTTGGGTGGGGCGTGCCGCCCGCCTGGCCTCTGGCGGGTTTAGCACGACCTATGCCAATGGCAGTGATGCCTGTTCTTACGAGTGGCCGGTACGCTACCTTTTACAGCGCAGTGTGCCTATGCCGCAGCGTATTCATGCGGTCGCGCGTTATCGCTTACTCGCGGCGCAGGCATTGGGTTACAGCCACATGCCGCTAGTGCAATTGCCTGCCCGCTATGGCTGGCGTTTCGCAACGCAGCCCCAAGTGGTCAACGACATGCCCGAAGTGGTGCTCGCGCATGGCACCACGCGCACAGACAACGAATGGCCGGACGCCCATTGGTTGGCGCTGGCTCGCCAGCTTGTCGCCGAGGGTTTTTCAGTGGGTTTACCGCACGCGGGGCTGCGGGAACTGGAGCGGGTGCAGGCGCTTGCGCAGAGCCTTGGCCCTGCGGCGTGTGTCTGGCCGGCGCTAAGCTTGGATGCGCTAGCCTGTCGCATGGCTGCCAGCTCCGGAGTCATTGGCGTCGACTCCGGATTAAGCCATTTGGCAGTGGCGCTGGACTTACCGCATGTGCAGATCTTTAGCCAGGACCGCGCCTGGCGCGCAGGGCCAGTCGGACGCGACTACCAAACGGTGGTGGGCGGTGCGCAAGCGCCAGACGTGGCCCAGGTGTGGGACCGCTGGCAAGCGGTAATAGCGGCATCGCATCGGGGCGCGGTGCGCGCATGAGCGAGATGGATAGGAAACCACCTGTACGCTGGCCCGCGTTTCAAAGCCTGGTGCATCTGCTGTACAGCGCTTTGATGGTGGTCTTGCAGCCAGCGCTGCGCTGGAAGCTGCGCCGCCGTGCCCGCAGTGAACCGGCCTATGCGCAATTGGTGGAGCAGCGTTTCGGGTATTACGGCGCAGCCGCTTTGCAAGCGGGCCCAGTGTTATGGGTGCATTCGGTATCGCTGGGCGAGACACGCGCTATCGGGGCCTTAATTGCCTTGTTGCGTGTGCAATGGCCCGGTATGCGTTTGTTGCTGACGCATGGCACGGCCACGGGGCTTGAGGCGGGCGCTGACTTGCTACAAGAAGGGGATTTGCAAGTCTGGCAGCCTTGGGACACACCGGGTGCCACGCGCCGTTTTGTGCAGCGTTTCAAACCGCGTATGGGTTTGTTGGTGGACACCGAAATCTGGCCTAACTTGGTTCATGCTTGCGCCCAGCTATCCGTACCGCTGTGCCTCGTCAATGCGCGCCTCAGTGCGCACTCGTTGCGGCGCGCGCAGCGCTTGCGTTGGCTGGCGGAGCCGGCCTATCAAAGCCTGGCCGGTGTCTGGCCGCAAGATGTTGACCAGTCGAATCGTTTTCGTGCGCTGGGTGTGAAGCCGCATGCGCCGACCGGCAATATCAAATTTGACATGGAGCCTGACTTGGCATTGTGGAGCCAAGGCCAAGCGGCCCGCCAAGTGCAATTACGCCCGGTTTTGATGCTGGCGGTGAGCCGCGAAGGTGAAGAGCAGATGTGGCTCGATGCTTTGCGCAGTGCACGCGAAAGCGGGCAGGCTGGAGAGCGCGTGCAGTGGCTGATCGTGCCACGCCATCCGCAGCGTTTTGACGCGGTAGCCGCTTTGTTGCAATCGGCAGGTTTAACGGTGGCGCGTCGTTCGGTCGATGGGGCCATGTTTTCTGAGGCAGACGTCTGGCTGGGCGACACGCTGGGTGAGATGGCTTTTTACTACGGCCTAGCCGATGTCGCCTTGCTGGGTGGCAGCTTTGCGCCACTGGGTGGGCAAAATTTGATAGAGGCTGCCGCCTGCCGTTGTGCGGTAGTCATGGGTCCGCATACTTTTAATTTTGCGCAAGCCGCTGAAATGGCCCAAGAGGCAGGAGCCGCTCTGGTAAGGCCTGATATGGCATCGGCGATGCAAGCGGCTATGCACATGCTGCAAGATCCAGTGGCCTTGGAGGCCTCAAGTAGCGCAGCATGGGCTTTTGCCCAGACCCATCGGGGCGCCGCACTGCGTTTGAGCAAGGCCCTGGATTCGCTTTGGCAACGAGGCGCATAGGCCAGGTGTTAAGTGATGGCAAGGTGCGCACCAGCGTGCCAGCGCACGCCGGACTTGCTTAGCGCAGCAGTGCGTTGATAGCTTGTAGATCAGCCGATTTAAGGATGCCGCTGGCTTGGCGCAGTTTGAGGTTGCCCATCAAGACGTCATAGCGCGATTTGGACAACTTGGCCTTGGTGTCATACAACTGGCTTTGGGAATTGAGCACGTCGATGTTGATACGTACACCCACCTGGTAACCGAGTTTGTTGGCATCGAGCGCGCTTTGGCTGGAGATGGCAGCCGCTTCATAGGCCCGCACCTGTCCGAGTGCCGAATCCACACCCATAAAGGCTGCGCGCGTGGCCTGTGCCACATTGCGTTGCGCAGCTTCCAGATCAGCGCGCGCCTTCTCTTCAAGGGACAGGGTTTCCTTCACCCGGTTTTGTATCGAGTAGCCAGCAAACAAAGGCAGATTGACATTGAAACCTAGTGTGTAGGCATTGGACCCTGCGAACAGGGGCGAGGCCACACTTCCGTTATTGGTGGTGGTCTGGTAGCGGGCCACCAGATCCACCGTGGGCATATTGCCTGCATTGGCCTTTTGGGTTTCCAGTCGGGCCACTTCCAGCGCTAGGTTGAGCTGACGGATGGAGGGGTGCTCGGTTTGACCGATAGTGAGCCACTCGTTCATGTCGGCGGGCGAAAACTCGGACAGATTAAAACCAGGGGCGACCGCCAGCGGTTTGACGTCCGGTTTGCCGACCAATTGCGCCAGCGCCAAAGTTTTGACGCGCAAATCATTTTCCGCAGCGATCTCTTGGGCTAGCACCAGGTCAAAGCGGGCTTGCGCTTCGCGCGCATCGGTGATGGTGGAGGTGCCGACTTCAAAATTGCGCTTGGCCGCAGCCAGTTGCTCCTGTACCGCGACTTTTTGGGCTTTCACAAACTCTAGGCTGTCGGTCGAGGCCAGCACGTCAAAGTAGGCCTGGCTCAGGCGCAAGATAAGTTCTTGCTCGGCGGTTTGCAAGGCGCTGGCAGCTTGCTGCACGGCTTTGCGGCTTTGCGCAAAGCTGGCTTCATCTGCGGGGCGGTAAACGGCCTGGCTTGCATCCAGGGTCATGGTGTTGTTGTTAAAGGTGCGGTCTGCTTGCGCCAGGCCAGCGCTCCAGGTGGCATTGATACCGACCTTGGGCAAGATTAAAGCCATGGTCTGGTCGGCTTTGTACAAATTGGCCTCATTTTGCGCCTTGGCAGACTGGTAAGTCGCGTCAAAGTCACGCGCTGCTGAATACAAGTCCACCAGGCTTTGGGCTTGTGCCGCACCAGCCAGGCCGATAGCCATCAACAGTACAAGAGGGCGCAAACGCAAGAGAGGAAGTTGTTGTGTCATGGGCAGTTTCTCGGTCATTAAATAGAAGTTTTTTGGGCCGGGTAGCATTTGTCAACGAAAATTGTTACCGCGTCAATAACGCGCAATTGCGCTATCGAGCTGGGTGGACCAGGCGTCAATGCCGCCGTCGATATTGACCACATGGCCAAAACCATTGCTGGCAAGAAAACGAGCCACTTGCATACTGCGCACCCCATGGTGGCATAGGCAGGCAATGGGCTGGTCAGGATCCAGTTCAGCCAAGCGTCCCGGGACATCACCCATGGGGATTGCCAGTACGCGAAAGCCGGCGCCATGTTCCAACTGCGCCCAGCCCAGCTCATAGGGCTCGCGCACATCCAGTACCAAGGGCGCGTCCAGCGGATGCGATTGACCGACTGCGGCCAGCCAAGCGGCGAAATCAGCGGGGCGGACTTGTGCAATCATCGTTGGGCGGGTAGTGCTTTAAAAGTGAAACTGCGAAATTTCGGTAAAACCGTGCAGACGCGGTGCATTGACATCCCAAGGTGTGGTACTGCGCAAGGCGGTCTCGCTCACGCGGGTAATCAGTTGCGCCGACATAATGGGTTCGTCGCCCACAATGGCAATCAGTCGTCCGCCCACCTCCAGTAAATCCAACAGATGCTGCGGCACTTGGGGCACCGAACCACTGAGCACGATAGCATTAAATTTTCCCAGGCCACTCAGGGCTTGCGAGCCATCAGCGACGCGTACTTCCACATTGTGCAGACCAGCTTGTTGTAGATGGGCGCGCGCGCGGTCGGCCAGTTCGGGGATGCGCTCCAGGCTGAGCACGCTGTGTGCACGGCGTCCTAGTAGGGCAGCCATATAGCCAGAGCCAGTGCCGATCTCGAGTACTTTTTCATGGGGCTGGACTTGGAGGTCTTGCAGCATGCGCGCTTCCAGACGCGGTGCCAGCATGTATTGGCCCTGACCCAAGGGTACTTCCAGATCGGCAAAGGCCAAGGCCTGGTGCGCCGGCGGTACAAACTCCTCGCGCCGCACATCGGCCAGCAGGTTCAGCACCTCGGCATCGAGCACATTCCAGGGCCTGATTTGCTGCTCAATCATATTGAAGCGGGCTTGGGCGATATTGGCAAGGTTCATAACAATACTTTCGGGAGCGCAATTCAGACCGGGCCAATTTTACCGGCGGCGTCTGACGGCGCCTGTAAGACAGCAGCTGGCAGGCCGAATAGACGGCGCATCCGTTGACCTAGGTCGTCCAAATAGCAATACACCACCGGCACCACGACCAAGGTCAGCAGTGACGAGGTAATGACTCCGCCGATTACCGCCTGGCCCATGGGTGCCCGCATTTCTGAGCCTTCGGAAAGCGCAAATGCTAGCGGCACCATGCCAAAAATCATGGCTAGGGTGGTCATCAAAATCGGCCGCAGGCGCACTTTGGCGGCCATCAACAGAGCGGCATTACGGTCCATACCGGGCACTGAGCGTCCTTGTGCATCCGTACCGCCTTCGCGCGCCCGAATGGCAAAGTCCACCAGCAAAATCGCATTTTTGGTGACCAAGCCCATGAGCATCAGTACCCCGATGACCGAGAACATCGACAGCGTAGAGCGAAAAGCCATCAGCGCCAGGACCACGCCGATGAGCGTCAAAGGCAGTGCCGTCATGAGCGCCAGCGGCTGCAAAAAGCTTTTGAACTGGCTGGCCAAGATCATGTAGATAAACACAATGCCCAGCGCCAAGGCCGACACGGCGTAGCCAAAAGAGTCGGCCATATCTTTGGTGGAGCCGCTGAACTGCGTGCTGTAGCCCGGCGGCATGGTGATGCCATCCATCACTTTTTTGATGTCCTTGGACACTTCGCCGGCAGAGCGCCCGCTCACGTTGGCGTTGATGGACACCTCGCGCATCAAGTCGCGCCGGTTGATCTGGTTGGAGGTGTGCGTCTCTACCAATTTAGCGACCTGGTTAAGGCGCACGATGCGGCCCGAGCCATCGGCATTGCTGCCCATGGCCAAGGGCATGCGCTCCAGGTCGGTGGCGCTGTCTCGCGCTGCCGGGTTGAGCCGCACATTGACGTCGTAAGTTTGGTCGTCGCTGGCGCGCCAGTTGCCCACAGTTTGCCCTGCGACCAGGGTGCGCAGGCTATTCCCGATCTGGGCAAGGTTCAGGCCCAAGTCCGAAGCGACCTCGCGGTTGACTTGTAATTCGAGCGTAGGTTTATTGGGCTTCATGCTGGAGTCAAGATCCACCAAGCCGGGGACTTCACGCAATTGCGGCAATGCGCTTTGGGCAATGCGCTCCAGTGTCTGAATATCGCTACCTAAAAGAGAAAAAGTAATTTGCTTGCTACCGCCCACCGAATCAAACAAGCCAATATGCGTAACGGTAATGCCTGGCACATGGGCAAGACGTTCGCGCAAGATGGTGGATATTTCCTCAATGCCACGCTTTCGCGCTTTGCGGTCCACCATGCGGATGTAAATGTTGGCGTACATCTTTCCCTGGGCATTACCGGTGTTGATGGTGGTTAGGGTGTAACGCACTTCCGGAAATTCGCGCACGATGGCTTCTACCTGCTTGGCGCGCGCCTCGGTCACTTCCAGCGAGGAGCCTACCGGTGTGTAAAAGTTGACCGTGGTCTCTGAAAAATCTGACTTGGGCACAAACTCGGTCCCCAGCAGCGGCACCATGAACACGCTGCTAATAAAAATACCCAGTGCCAGAAACACGGTGGCCAGTTTGTGGCCCAGCGCCCAGCGCAAAATGCCTTGGTACACATCGGCTAGGTAATCCGTGCCCCGTTCAAACCAGCCCGTCACGCGGCCTATAGTTTTGTCGTACCAATTGGCAGGCCCGCTGTGCTTGCCGTGGCTGGCCACGCTAGGGTCGTGCCAGACGCTGGACAGCATAGGGTCCAGCGTAAAGCTGACGAACATAGAGATCAGTACCGCCACCACAATGGTCAGGCCGAATTCGTGGAAAAACTTGCCGATGATGCCGGCCATAAAACCAATCGGTAAAAACACCGCCACGATAGACAGCGTGGTGGCCAGCACCGCCAGCCCGATCTCTTGTGTGCCGTCCATGGCGGCTTGAAATGGAGTCTTGCCCATTTGGATATGGCGCACGATGTTTTCGCGCACCACAATAGCATCGTCAATCAGCAAGCCCACACACAGGCTGAGCGCCATCATGCTGATCATATTGATGGTAAAGCCCAGCATGTACATGAACAAAAACGTGCCAATCAGGGCGATGGGCAGCGTCAAGCCGGTGATGATGGTTGAGCGCCAGGAATTTAGGAACAAAAACACAATCAAAACCGTGAGTGCCGCGCCTTCAATCAGCGTGCGGTTGACGTTGTCCACCGACACGCGAATCTGGCGTGAGCCATCAGCAATCGTTTCCAAACGAATCCCTGCAGGTACTTGTTTGCGCACCTCGGCCAAAGTTTTTTCCAGACCATCGACCACCGCAATCGTATTGTCGTCCTGTGTTTTTTGTACTGACAACAGCAACGTGCGCTGCCCGTTGTAGAGGGCTAAGTTTTCCACTTCCTGCGCACCGTCTTTGAGCTGCGCGATTTGGCTTACGCGCACCGGCGCCCCATTTTTACGAGCGATGATGATGTTGCCAAAGTCCTCGGGCCTTTGTATGCGGCCCGACACCTGTATCACGCGCTCTTGCTCCAGCGAACGGATGCTGCCCAGGGGCAGATCCTGGTTTTCGTTGCGCACCGCGCTTACCACCTGGTCAGGCGTGATGCCCAGCGCTTCCATGGCCTGGGGGTTGAGGTAAATATTGATCTCGCGCTTGGTGCCACCCACTACGCTGACCGATCCCACGCCAGGGACGTTTTCCAGGCGCTTTTTAAACACCTGTTCGGCCCAGTTGGTGAGCTCCACTGCACTGAGCGTCGTGCCTTTGCCATCGGGCAGTACTGCCACCGACCAAATAGCTTTAGCCGAAGGGTCAAAGCGCAGCACGCGCGGTTCTTTCACTTCGGTGCGCAATAGCGGTTTGACGGAGGCTACTTTTTCGCGGACATCGTCGGCCGCTTTGCGCCCGTCCATGGTCAGGTCAAAGTTGATGATGACTACCGATTGGCCTTCGTAGCTACGCGAGGTGAGGGAGCTGATACCGGCAATCGAGTTGACTGCTTCTTCCAGTTTTTTGGAAACTTCGCTCTCCACGATCTCGGGCGCAGCGCCGGGGTATTCGGTGATGACGACAACCGTGGGGAAGTCGATATTGGGAAACTGATCGACCTTGAGCCGATGCATCGAAAACAAGCCCAGCACGACCAGGGCGGCCATCATCATGGTGGCCATCACCGGGTTGTTCAGGCTAACGCGGGTAAACCACATAAATTATTTGCCCGCTTCGTTGACGGTGACTGGCGTGCCCGCCAGCAAGGCGCCTACGCTGCCCAGTAGCGCGCGCGTGCCCGCCGGTAAACCCATGACTTCGACCATGGCCTGGCCTTGGTAGTCACCGATAAAGCCGGTGACCACGGGTTGGTGTTGCACTTTACCGTCCACCACGATTTGCACATAGGTCACCGGCTTGTCCGTGCGCACGGCGCTTAATGGAAGGGCGGGGCCGGTCCGGCTGCCGGTACTTAAACGGCCTTGCAGAAACAAACCCTGGCGTAGCTGGGCGTGGGGCGCAAGTGCCATGTAAACCACCACGGCGCGGCTGCCCGCCGAGGCATTGGGGTTGACGCGCACCACCTTTGCGGCCACGCTGTCGATACTGCCGTCGATGCTGACCTGGGCAATTTGCCCCAGCCGTACCTTGGCCGCATCCTCGGCGCTCAGGCTGGCTTCCAGTTCCAATTGGGTTAGGTCTACTATCTCTACCACCCGGGCATCTATGGCGACGCGTTCCCCGTTTTGCGCCAAGCGTTGCGATACCTGCCCGGTGATGGGTGCGCGTATGACCGCATCGTCCAATGACTTTTGCAGCACATCTACGCCTGACTGGGCCGCCTGGTAGCTGGCCTGGCTGGCCCCTAAATTGGAGGCGGAAATCTCTAACGCGGTTTTGGAGATAAAGCCCTGATCCACTAACGAGCGGTTGTTGTCATAGGTGCGCTGGGCAATGTCCACCTGCGCTTTGGCTGACTGCGCTTGCTGTTGCGCTTGGCGCAGGCGGGCCTGGTATTCGGTGCTGTCCACGCGGGCAATCACCTGCCCGGCTTTGACATAGTCGCCTTCGCGCACCAACAGATCTTGCAATTCACCGGAAACGCGGGCTTTGACAAATGCCGAATTGACCGCTTTGATCGGCCCCGAGATCGGCAGCACTTGCACCAAGGGGATGGTTTGCAAGTTCACCAGATCGCTGGCAGCCAGCGCCACCACGGGTAAGGGTTTGGCGGCTCCACTGGCCGCAGATGCCGGTGTTGCCGGTGCGCCGGCAGTGGTGTTCGCGGTGCTGCTCGCGTTAGCCGCACTTTTCATGCGTTGCCATTGAAAGGCGCCACCGCCCGCCACAAGCGCCAGCACTAAAAATATCCAGGGTAATTTCGATTTCATAAGGTTTTTTGATCAAGAGTGGGGTGCTTTGGTTCGCGCAGCAACACCCCGCTGAGGTAGGTATCAATTAAGGCATCCAAGTAGGCCAGTGGTTGCAAAGGGCTGGCGCGTGGGGGGCTTAAGGCCGGCGCGTGGCGCCATAAAGCTAAAAATAGTATCGATGACAGTAGCGTCAAGGGGCCGTAAGTAGGGTCAATAGGTCGAAATTCGCCCTGCCGTACGCCGCGGGCGTGGACACGGGCGATCAGTTCGCGCGCCGGGTCAATCACCTCTTCGCGGTAAAAAGCCGCCAATTCAGGGAATTGCTGACCCTCGCTCAGCATCAATTTAGCGATCCCGCTGCTCTGGCTGGCGTCCGCCTGCTGCCACCAGGCATGCAAAAAAGTGCGCATCAGTTGGTCGGTTGGGCCTTGGTAGGCGTCAATGGCCGCATGAAATTGCGACAACTGGCCCACGATCTTGTCCCGCACCACGGCCTTGAACAATTCTTCTTTGCTGCTGAAGTACAGAAATAAAGTGCCCTTGGAAACCCCGGCCATGCGTGCCACGTCTTCGACCTTGGTGGCGGCAAAGCCCTTTTCCACAAACAGCGCTAGGGCTGCTTGCAACAGTTCGCCCGGGCGCGCCTCTTTGCGGCGCTCGCGCTTGACCGGAATGGGGCAGGTAGGTTGGAAGAGGCTTTTAATCAGCTGCATTTTTAATGACCAGTTGGTTAGTAGTGTAACGTCTGGGCGTGTCCTGACAGACGGTCTCTGTCCAGTTCGCCCCAGGGCCGCGAAAGTCGCCTGCTAAGCCTGTTAGCGTGGGCCCGTCGCGCCATAAATGGCCAAGCCTTTTGCCTCTAGGGTTCATGGACTTCACGGCGCCTACACGCGAGCACCGTATGCTTGGGGTTTTTGACCACTCTGTCTAGCTATAGGAGACATTGCGTATGGCCACTGCCACACAAACCCTGGTCCTCGGAGGAGGATGTTTCTGGTGCACCGAATCCGTGTTTTTGCAGGTGCGCGGCGTGACGCAAGTGGAGTCGGGCTACAGCAACGGTAAGGCGCCCCGCCCCACCTACGAGCTGGTCAGCACCGGCACCAGCGGCCACAATGAGGTGGTGCGCTTGGAGTTTGACCCGGAGCAAGTCAGCTTGACCGAACTCTTAGAGATTTTTTTCCTGATCCATGACCCGACCACGCTCAACCGTCAGGGCCATGATGTGGGCACCCAGTACCGCAGCGGCATTTACTGCACCACGCCGGAGCAACTGCAGGCGGCCCAAGCCATGTTGCAGGCCTTGGACACAGCAGGCGACTTTGGCAAACCCATCGTTACCGAGGTGCAGATGTTGTCGAACTACGCCCGCGCTGAGGAATACCACCAAAACTTCTTTGCCAAAAACCCCGGCCAGGGCTATTGCCTGGCCGTGGCTGCGCCCAAGGTGGCCAAGTTCCGCAAGACTTTTGCTCGGTTGGCTAAGCCCTAATGTGCGACTTTAGATTGCGTAGCGACTTGGAGGTATGCGTTGATTTTTTTAGCTGCGCAATCCGCAGTTTGCAGCACGTAGCGCGAACCCTAGCCGCGCATGTCTGCGTCATTGAGCTTGGTCTTGCACTCGGTCGGCAGCAGGTACGCACGGCCTTGGAGGCGAGTTAGCCCTACATGATTGAAACCCGGCAATTGCAATTCGCCTACGGTGCGGGCCAGCCCTTGGCATTCCCCGATGTGACGGTGGAGCAGGGCGCTGTGTTGCTACTCAGCGGGCCCTCAGGCAGCGGCAAATCCACCTGGCTGGCTTTGCTGGCGGCATTGGTCAAACCCCAACAAGGCGCGTTGACGGTGGCAGCGCAGGACGTGACCAAGTTATCCGGACGAAGTGCCGATGCCTGGCGCGCACGCAACATTGGTTTTTTACCGCAGAAGCTGCATTTAAGCGCCGCCTTAACCGTGCAACACAACCTGGAACTGGCCTTTTGGGCCGCAGGCCTGCCGGTCGATGCGCAGCGGGTGCGCCAGGTTTTGGCGCAGTTGGGCGTGACCGAACTGGCGCAACGTCTGCCATCGCAACTCTCGGGCGGGCAGGCGCAGCGGGTGGCCCTGGCGCGTGCGGTGTTGATGCAGCCGCGCCTGATATTGGCCGACGAACCCACCGCCAGCTTGGACGATACGGCGGCGCAGGCCGCAGTGCAATTGCTGGTGCAAGCGGCGCAGCAACACAGCGCCACCTTGGTTATTGCGACGCATGATGCGCGCGTCGCGCAGGTATTGACATCGTGCATGGCTGAGCTGCCTACCCTGCTGCACCTCACTTCAGTGCCGCGCGAAGCACAACCCAACACAGCGGCAGGCAGGCTCCAAGCATGAACACCTTGGCCTACGCTTGGCGCTACGTGTGGGCGCGCCCGATGGCGGCAATACTCAATGTGCTACTTCTGAGTTTGGGCCTGGGCTCGATTACTTTTTTACTGCTGGTATCTCACCATGTCGAGCGTGTTTTTGACCGTGACCTGGCCGGTATCGACGCCGTGGTTGGCGCCAAGGGCAGTCCGATGCAATTGATTTTGTCTGGGGTGCTGCACTTGGATGTGCCGCCGGGTAATGTGCCTTTGGCAGCGGTCAATGCGCTCAAGAAAAATCCCTTGGTGGCAGAAATTATTCCCATCAGCCTGGGCGACAATTTGCAGGGCTATCGCATTGTCGGCACATCGCCAGCCTATCTGCAGCACTACCAAGCCACGCTCGCGCAAGGCCATGTGTGGGATGCGTCCATGCAAGTGGTTTTGGGTGCCTCTGTGGCACGTACTTTGGGTTTGCAGTTGGGTGAGAAATTTGCAGGATCCCACGGCTTGGGCGCTGGCGGCCATGCCCATGGCGACCAGGCCTATACCGTGGTAGGTGTGTTGGCCGCGCAGGGTGGTGTGATAGACCGCCTCATCATCACCGATACCGCTTCGGTTTGGAAAGTGCATGAAAGCGCGCAAGCGGTGGACGAAGAAGACCGCCAGGCGCTGGAAGATGATCGTGAAGTCACCATGGCACTGGTGCGATACACCAGCCCGTTGGCCGCAGTCACTTTCCCGCGCTGGGTGAACACCACGACCGATATGCAAGCAGCGGCACCGGCCCTGGAAGTGACCCGCCTCTTGCATATGTTGGGCTTGGGCACGGATGTATTACGTGCCTTTGCCGGCATGCTGTTAGTCACGGCGGGACTGAGTGTGTTCATCGCTTTATGGAATGCGGTGCGTGAGCGCCAGGGCGACCTGGCATTGCTGCGTATGCTGGGCGCGCCGGCCAGTCGCATCAGTGTTTTATTAATGACCGAAGCGCTATGGCTGGCGCTACTATCTGCGCTGTGCGGTTTGGCCTTAGGGCAAGCGTTTGTTATGGGCTTAGGCTGGGTGCTGGGTTTGCAAAGCCAGTTAATGGCCACCGGTGTCTTATGGCCCAATACCTTGTGGGTGGTGCCTGCGCTCGCAGCGCTGGTGGCCCTGTGCGCTGCAGTGCTGCCGGTGTGGCAGGCCTACCGCAGCGATGTTTTGCAATT
>CANJXV010000014.1 GCA_947478935.1 Comamonadaceae bacterium | reverse complement strand
CGCTGGGCCGCGCGCTGGGATATGCATGAGTCCATTGCCAACCACTTCAGCCTGGCCGTGTCTGAAGGCGGCAAGCAGTTTTTGCTCAACCCGGTGGGCAGCCATTTTTCGCGCATCCGCGCCAGCGACTTGCTGTTGCTCAATGTGGATCACAACGACCAGGACATCGCAGCACTGGGCGCCGACCCCACCGCCTGGAACCTGCACGCCATGCTGCACCAGCAGCTGCCGCAAGCGCGCTGCATCTTGCACACGCACATGCCCTATGCCACCGCGCTGTGCTGCCTGCAAGACTTTGAATGGCTGGCGCTAGACCAAAACGCCTGTCGCTTTTACGGCCGCATCGCCTACGACCGGCATTACGCCGGTATGGCGCTGGACACATCTGAAGGCGAGCGCGTCGCCGCCCTGATGCAGCACGGCAAAAGCGTGCTCTTTTTGGGCAACCACGGTGTGATGGTGATTGGCCCCAGTGTGGCCCAGGCCCTGGACGAACTCTATTACCTAGAAAAAGCCGCCAAAGTGCAGGTGCTCGCCCTGTCCACCGGCCGGCCGCTGGCCCTGATACCGGACGCCGTGGCGCGCGTGGCCAGCGCCCAATGGAACGATTACCCTACCGACTCCTGCGCTTTGCATTTGAAAGCGCTCAAAGCCATCCTTGACCTCGAAGAAACGGACTACGCACTATGAACCCCAATGTCATCATCACCTGCGCCCTGACCGGAGCGGGCGACACCGTCGGCAAGCACCCAGCCATTCCCGTCACGCCCACGCAGATCGCGGCGGCGGCGGTGCAAGCGGCCAAGGCAGGCGCCACCGTAGTGCACTGCCATGTGCGCAACCCCTCGACTGGACAATTTAGCCGCGACCCGGCGCTCTATGCTGAGGTCATGGACCGCATCCGCGATTCGGGGGTCGATGTCATCGTCAACCTGACCGCCGGCATGGGCGGTGACCTGGAAATCGGCGCCGGCGAGAACCCCACCCACTTTGGCCCCAACACCGACCTGATAGGCCCCATGGCGCGCTTGATCCATGTGGAGCAACTGCTGCCTGAAATTTGCACCCTGGACTGCGGCACGCTTAACTTCGGTGACGGCGACACGATTTATGTCTCCACCCCCATGGCTCTGCGCGCAGGCGCCAAACGCATCACCGAGCTGGGCGTGAAGGCCGAACTCGAAATCTTTGACACCGGCCACCTCTGGTTTGCCAAGCAAATGATCAAAGAAGGCCTCTTGGATAACCCGCTGTTCCAACTGTGCCTTGGTATTCCCTGGGGCGCACCGGCGGACACCACCACCATGAAAGCCATGGTGGACAACCTGCCGCCGGGGGCGGTGTGGTCGGCTTTTGGCATTGGCCGTTCGCAAATGCCGATGCTGGCACAGTCGGTGATTTTGGGCGGCAATGTGCGCGTCGGCCTGGAAGACAACCTGTGGCTGGACAAAGGCGTGCCCGCCAGCAATGGCTCACTCACCGAGCGCGCGGTGGAGATCATCACGCGCCTGGGCGGCAAGCCCATGACACCCGCCGAGGGCCGCGTGGCCATGGGCTTGAAAAAGCGCGGCTAAGCACCGCTTGGCCCGAGCAACTCGCGCCGCCATAGCTGGCACGCAGGCAGCGCCACCCGGTCATCTGCCGCCTGTAGAAACTATTTTTTAAATTTAAGGATTGCCATGTCGTTTGTTACTGAAATAAAAACTTTTGCCGCTTTGGGCACTGGCGTCATCGGCAGCGGCTGGGTGGCGCGAGCGCTGGCCCATGGCCTGGACGTGATCGCCTGGGACCCAGCGCCCGGCGCCGAAGCCGCGCTGCGCGAGCGCACTGCCAAAGCCTGGGGCGCACTCACAGCCCAAGGCCTGGCGCCCGGCGCCTCACAGTCCCGCCTGAAGTTTGTCGCCACGGTAGAAGAATGCGCGGCGCAGGCCGACTTCATCCAAGAAAGCGCGCCCGAGCGCCAGGACCTCAAGCTGGCACTGCATGCACAAATCACGGCAGCGGCGCGGCCCAATGTGCTGATCGGTTCAAGTACCTCGGGCCTCTTGCCCAGTGATTTTTATGCTAGAGCCAAGCATCCCGAGCGCTGCGTCGTGGGCCACCCGTTTAACCCGGTGTATTTGCTGCCCTTGGTGGAAGTGGTGGGCGGTGTCAACACGTCGCCAGAAGCCATACAAGCAGCCATGCAGGTGTACCGCAGTTTGAGCATGCGCCCTTTGCATGTGCGCAAAGAGGTGCCCGGCTTTATCGCCGACCGGCTGCTAGAAGCCATGTGGCGCGAGTCGCTGCACCTGGTCAACGACGGCGTGGCCACTACCGGTGAGATTGATGACGCCATCCGCTTTGGTGCGGGTATGCGCTGGTCGTTTATGGGCAGCTTTTTGATTTACACCTTAGCGGGTGGCGATGCGGGGATGCGCCACTTTATGGCGCAGTTCGGCCCGGCACTCAAACTACCTTGGACCAAACTGGAAGCGCCCGAACTGACCGACAGCCTGCTCGATGCCGTAGCAGACGGCAGCGAAGTGCAACTGGACGGCCGCAGCATTGCCGATTGGGAACGCTACCGCGACGACTGCCTGATGGCGGTGCAAGCGGCCATCAAAGCCACCAAGCTCAAGCACGGTATCGCGCCCGATGCCTGAGACCTTGCTCACCTATGAAGCCCCGGTTATTGCCGACTGGGTGGACTACAACGGCCATTTGCGCGATGGTTTTTACATGGTCTTGTTCAGCTACGGTGTGGATGGGCTGATGGATCAGATCGGCCTGGATGCCGCCGGGCGCAAAGCCACCGGGCACTCCCTATTCACACTCGAAGCGCACATTAATTTTTTGCATGAAGTCAAACTCGGTGCCCAAGTGCAAGTCTATTGCCAGGTGCTGGGACATGACGCCAAGCGCCTGCATATGGGCCTGGCGCTGCACATCAAAGGCAATGACACCGTGATGGCGTTTAGCGAGCAAATGCTGCTCAATGTAGTGATGGACGGACCGCGCGCCAGTCCCATTGCGCCGAACGTATCGGCGCGGGTGCAGATGCTGGCCACGGCGCACCGCAGCCTACCGCGTCCGCCCTACGTGGGGCGCGTGATCAGCCTGCCCGCGGCCAAAACCGCCTAGACCATGGCCGCAGCTGCCCTGCTACCGGATCGCATGCACGGTGTGCTGCTGACCGGGTTTGGCGGCCCCGAACAATTGCAGTACCGCGAGGACCTGCCGGTGCCACTGCCGCGCGCGGGCGAAGTGCTGATCCGTGTGGCGGCCAGTTCGGTCAACAACACCGATATCAACACCCGCGTGGGCTGGTACTCCAAAACCGTGGATGGCCCAACGCAACATGCATCGGTGGGCTTTGATGCCACCAGAGACGCGGCACCTTCGTGGGGCGGCGCAGCGATGCAGTTTCCGCGTATTCAAGGTGCCGATTGCTGCGGGCATATCGTGGCCGTGGGTGCAGGCGTGGACAACGCGCGCATTGGCCAGCGCGTGCTGGTGCGTCCGGTGCTGCGCAAAGCCGGTGCCCTACCCTATGACTTTGATTACTTTGGCTCTGAGTGCGACGGCGCTTTTGCGCAATACACCCGCGTGGCCACCAGCGCCGCTATGGCTGTGCAAAGCACCTTGAGCGATGCCGAACTGGCCTGCCTGCCCTGCGCGTATTCCACCGCTGAAAACCTACTGACGCGAGCCGATGTGCAATCGGGCGAGCGCGTTTTGATTACCGGCGCATCGGGCGGCGTGGGCAGTGCGGCGGTGCAATTGGCGCACTTGCGCGGCGCGCACGTAATTGCCCAGGCAGATAGCAGCAAACACGCAGCCCTAAACGCCATTGGTGCACAGCACACCTTGCCCCGCGATACCGATGTGGCACAGGCCTTGGGTAAAGACAGCATGGCCGTGGTCATTGACCTGGTGGGCGGCCCGGCCTGGCCGAGTCTGCTGGAGGTGTTGCAGCGCGGCGGGCGTTATGCCACGGCCGGTGCGATCGCCGGGCCGATGGTCACTTTGGATTTGCGCACGCTCTACCTCAAAGACCTGCAATTGCTGGGCTGCACTTGGCAAGAGGATGCGGTGTTTGAACAATTGCTGGGCTATGTGGCGCGCGGCGAACTCAAGCCGCTGCTCGCGCGCACTTACGATTTACGCGACATCGCGCATGCGCAAGCCGATTTTGTGGCTAAGCACTTTGTCGGCAAGATCGCACTAAGCATCCCCTAGGCCTACACCCGCGACGCATTGACCCCAAGTTTTCATCTTCTCCCTACCAACACAAGCAAGCTCCACGCACCATGTCTGCCCCACCCCAACGCCTGAGCACGCCGCTTGAAGGAACCCCCGCCAAAGCCTGGGACGCCAGCGCCCCGATTGCTGCGCCCCTGTGCTTGCACCAGCCCCAGGTGCTGCCCGCATGGGTGGACTACAACGGGCATATGAGCGAGTCCTGTTTTTTACTAGTCTTCGGCGACAACTCGGACGCGTATTTCCGCTACATCGGCATTGACGAGCGCTACCGCGATGTGGACAACAAATCTTTCTACACCGTGCAAACCCATATCCACAATATCCGCGAAGTGGCGCAAGGCGAACCCTTGCGCCTGACGCTGCAGGTGCTGGACATGGACGACAAGCGCATGCATATTTTTCATGCGATGTACCACGGCACCGACGGCTGTTTGCTGGCGACCGGCGAGCAAATGCTGGTGCATGTGGACATGCGCCAAGGCCGCGCAGCGCCTATGCCTGCGCACTTGTACGAACGCGTGGCTGCAGTGCACCGCGCGCACAGTTCATTGCCCCACCCCGCGCAAGCCGGGCAGCCACTGGGCATACGCCGTAAAGCCTCAAGCTAAATGCAGTTACCCCCCAAATTTTTGACCTACTAAAACCACTTTACCCTTGCTAAAAGGCCCTCCATGCAATTTGCCCTGAGCCATGAACAAACCATGATCGTGGATACCGTCCGCGCCTTTGTGGAAAACGAGTTGTACCCGCACGAAGACTTGGTGGAGCGCACCGACGCCATACCACCCGCGCTGGTGCAATCCATCCAAGCAAAAGCCATTGAAGTGGGTTTGTATGCCGCCAATATGCCCGCTGAGTTAGGCGGCGGCGGGCTGGACAATTTCACGGTGGCGCTGCTCGAGCGCGAGTTGGGGCGTGCGTCCTATGGCTTGCAAATGCTGGTGGCACGGCCCAGCAATATTTTGCGTGCCTGCGAAGGCGCGCAGATCGAGGAATACCTGCTGCCGACCATACGCGGCGAACGCCATGATTGCCTGGCCATGACCGAGCCTAATGCCGGTTCGGACGTGCGCGGCATGCAAACCCGCGCCACGCGGGACGGCAACGGAGAAAACGCTGACTACCTGATCAATGGCACCAAACACTTCATCAGCCACGCCGACATGAGCGACTTTGTGGTGCTGTTTGCCGCTACCGGCGTGGAAGACACCAGCCACGGACCCAAGAAAAAAATTACCGGCTTTTTAGTGGACCTCCATTCACCCGGCCTGACCGTGCGCCGCGGCCCGGCCTGCGTGTCCCACCGGGGCTACCACCAATGCGAATTATTTTTTACCGATTGCCGCGTGCCCGCCTACAAACGCTTAGGCGAAGAAGGTCGGGGCTTCGAATTAATGGGCCAATGGCTGGGCGCCACGCGCCTGACGGTGGCCGCCACCAGTGTGGGGCGCGGCCAACGCGTGATGGAAATGGCCACGCAATGGGCCGCCACGCGCAAGCAATTTGGGCAGGCGATTGGCAAGTTTCAGGGTACCGGTTTCAAGCTGGCCGATATGGCTACCGAGTTGGCCGCTGCCGAGTTGCTGACCTTGCAAGCGGCCTGGAAATGCGATCAGGGCACCATGACCGATTCGGACGCAGCCATGGCCAAACTGTTTGCCTCGGAAGCGCTGGCGCGCGTGACCGATAACGCGCTGCAAATTTTTGGCGGCATGGGCCTGATGAATCAATTGCCCATAGAACGCTTTTGGCGTGATGCACGCGTAGAGCGCATTTGGGATGGCACCAGCGAAATCCAGCGCCACATTATTTCGCGCGCTATGTTGCGCGTGCACGGCGGTTAAAGATGGCCACAGTGGCAGAGTCCAAAGCGCTGCGGCGTTTGTTTTCGCCGCGCCATATCGCGGTGTTCGGTGGCGCTTCGGCCCAAGAGGTGGTGCGCCAGTGCAAAGCCCTGGGTTTTGACGGGCAGATCTGGCCGGTACACCCCACGCGCACAGAGATGGACGGCCTGCCCTGCTTTGCCAGTGTGGATGCGCTACCCGAAGCGCCAGACGCCAGCTTTGTGGCCGTGCCGCGCCATGCCACGGTGGACATCGTTCGCCAGTTAGCAGCGCGTGGCGCCGGTGGCGCGATTTGCTATGCCTCGGGCTTTGCCGAGGTCGGTGGCGACGGCCTCGCGCTGCAAGCCGCGTTGGTGCAAGCGGCGGGCGCCATGGCGCTGATCGGCCCCAATTGCTACGGCATGCTCAATTACCTGGACGGTGTGGCCCTGTGGCCCGATCAACACGGCGGCCAGCGCCAAAACCAGGGCGTGGCCTTGATCACCCAAAGCGGCAACATCGGCCTAAACCTGACCATGCAAACCCGTGGCCTGCCGCTGGCCTACCTCATAACCGTGGGCAACAAAGCGGGCAACAGCATGGAGAGCCTGGTCGAGAGCTTGCTGTCGGACCCGCGAGTGACGGTTATCGGCATGCATATCGAAGGCCTGGACGATGTGGCCGCGTTTTCCCGCGTGGCCCTCAAAGCCTTGCGCCAGGGCGTGCCGCTGGTGGCCCTCAAAGCCGGTTCGTCCGCGCTGGGCGCGCAAACCGCCATGAGCCATACCAGTTCGCTGGCCGGGCCGGACGCGCTCTATGACGCACTGTTTGCCCGATGCGGCATCGCCCGCGTGAGTGACCCAGCCGGCCTGATCGAGACCTGCAAGTTTTTGCATGTCCACGGGCCGCTTTCGGGCAAGCGCATGATTTCGGCCAGTTGCTCGGGCGGCGAAGCCTCGCTGGTGGCCGACCTGGCGCAACCGCGCGGCCTGGAGATGCCGGCCATCCCACCTGCCGCCGACGCGCGTCTGCGCGCCGTGCTGGGCGACAAAGTGAATGTGGCCAATCCGCTGGACTACCACACCTATATCTGGGGCGACTTGGCCGCGCAAACCGAATGCTTTACCGGGCTGATGGACTGCGGTTTTGACGCGACAGTGCTGGTGCTGGACTACCCACGCCTAGACCGTTGTAGGGCTGACAGCTGGGGCACCACCGTAGCGGCCTTTGCTGCAGCGGCGCGTTATGGGGGCCATGGCGCCACCGTGGTCGCCTCCCTGCCTGAGGACTTGCCCGAGGACTACGCCAGGGCGCTGATGGCCCAAGGCATTGCACCCATGCACGGCATCCCGGACTGTCTGGACGCCATCGCCCATGCCGCCCGCATTGGCGCCGCTCGGGCAAGGCTGGCGCACTTGCAGCCGCTGGCTGAGGTGTTGCCGCTGGCGCCTGCTGCACCAGACGCTTTGCATGGATGGCCCAGTCGCCTCACGCCTGACGATGACATAAATTTGCACACCTTCTCTATCGCTGCGCCAGCGCTCACCCTGGACGAAGCGGCGGGCAAGCAGGCACTGGCAGCGTTTGGCCTGCCGGTGCCGCGCGGCCAGGTGGTCAGCGCCGCACAGGCCGCTGGTTTCGCCGACACCCTTGGCTACCCGGTGGTAGTCAAAGCCGTTTCAGCCCAGTTGGCGCACAAGACCGAGGCCGGTGGCGTGCAACTGAACGTGCCCCATGCCGAAGGTGTGCGCGCCGCCGTGGCGCGCATGGCTTCGCTGTCGGACCGCTTTCTGGTAGAACAAATGGCGGGGCAGGTAGTGGCCGAAATCATTGTCGGTGTGCAGCGTGATGCACAGTTCGGCCTGTCTCTCACGGTGGGCGCAGGTGGCATCCTGGTGGAATTGCTGCAAGACGCGCAGACCTTGTTGTTTCCAGTGGCCCGCGATGAAGTGCTGCAGGCCTTGCAATCGCTCAAGTCCTGGCCGCTGCTGGCCGGTTTTCGGGGCAAGGCGGCGGGCGATGTGCCCGCACTGGTCGATGCCGTACTGGCCATTGCCGCCTATGCCCAGACCAACGCAACTACGCTGCTGGAGCTGGACGTGAACCCAGTGCTGGTGCTGCCCGCAGGCCAGGGCGTGCTGGCGGTCGATGCATTGATTCGTTTATCTGGAGAAGCCCATGGCTGAAGCCGTCACCAGCAATGCCGAAGGCGGCGTTCTTACCATTACCCTGGACCGGCCCAAGGCCAACGCTATCAACGTGGCCACCAGCTTGGCGCTGTTCGCCGCCTTTGCGCAACTGCGGGACGACCCGGCGCTGCGCGTGGGCATCATCACCGGCACCGGGCGGTTTTTTTCCGCGGGCTGGGACTTGGCCGGAGCCACCGAAGGCGAAGCCATAGACGCCGACCATGGGCCGGGCGGTTTTGCCGGACTGACCGAGTTTTTTGACCTGGGCAAGCCGGTGATCGCGGCGGTGAACGGCCTAGCCATGGGCGGAGGCTTTGAATTGGCGCTGGCCGCCGACCTGATCGTAGCCAGCGAAACGGCCGAATTTGCGCTGACCGAGGTCAAGCTGGGCATGGTGGCCGACTCGGGCGGCGTACTGCGCCTGCCGCAACGCCTGCCCCGTGCCATTGCCCTGGAATTGCTGCTGACCGGGCGGCGCATGGGCGCCCCCGAGGCAGCGCGCTGGGGTTTGGTCAACCAGGTAGTAGCGCCCGATGCATTGATGGCCGCTGCCAGCGCGCTGGCGCAGCAAATTGTGCAGGCGGCGCCCTTGGCGGTGGGCGCGGTGATGGAGATCGTTAAAGCCACGGCAGGTATGCCGACCCCACACGCCTACCAGGTGCTGCGCGGCGGCACTTTGCCGGTTTATCAAGCCATGCTGCGCTCGGAAGATGCCGCCGAAGGCCCAAGCGCTTTTGCAGAAAAGCGTCCCCCACGCTGGTCGGGACGATAAGCAGCCGCACGGTGAACGATGTTTTGGGGGCTCAGGGACTCAATTTCAGGAATTGTCTAGGACGCACTTTATCGCGCCAAACCTAGGGAATGTGCCAATGCTTTTGCCTTGAGCGGCGGCAATTATTGAATTACTATGCCCTCAGAGCGCAAAGCTTATTGCACTCATATCCCGCTTGGTTTTTTAGCCTTCGGGAACCCGTTAATAAATCTGCTTGGATTGGAGATCTTCAAAAATGGCAAATGTCGAACACAACAGCGACTCGGGCATCATCCTGGACCGTCGCCAAATCATTCTCGGAGCTTCCGCGGTAGGCCTGGCATCCAGTTTGGGCGTCTCTCCAGCCATGGCGCAAAGTGCCCCGAAAAAAGGCGGCACACTGCGTATGGGTATGGAAGGCGGCTCGCCCTCAGACAGCCTGGACCCCCTGACCTATGCGGACTCCATCCCTATCACCATGAGCCTGATGCTGTGGAACTGCTTGGTCGAAGTGGCCGATAACGGCGACGCCGTAGGCGAATTGTTTGAGAGCTGGGAAGTCAAGCCCGGCGCGGCTGAGTGGGTGTTCAATGTGCGTAAAGGCGTCACCTTCACTTCCGGCAAAACCCTGGATGCGGACGATGTAATTTATTCAATCAATATGCACCGCGGCGAAACCAAATCGCCTGCAAAAGCTTTGCTGGCCGACATCAAGGACATTAAAAAACTGTCCGCCACCCAAGTGCAAATCTCCATGAGCAAAGGCAATGTGGACTTGCCTTTCAACCTGAGTGATTACCACATCATCGTGGTGCCCAATGGTTTCAAAGATTACAGCAAGCCCGATGGCACCGGCGCCTTCACGCTCGACGAATTCCAGCCTGGCGTGCGCGCCACCTTCAAGCGCAAACCCGGCAACTACTGGAAACCAAATCGCGGCAATTTTGATCGTGTCGAGCTGATTTACATCCAGGACGCAAATCAACGCACCACCGCATTGCAAACCGGCACCGTGGATATCATCAACCGCGTGAACCCCAAGACCGCAGCGTTGCTGGCCAAAAACTCAGCGCTCAAAGTCTCGCGCACTCCCGGCATGGGCAACCGCTTCTGCTTTGTTGCCCATACTGACAAAGACCCTTTCACCAACCGCGATGTGATGCTGTCACTCAAGTACGGTATCGACCGTCAGAAGATCGTGGACAACGTCTATAGCGGCTACGCCTCTATTGGTAACGACAACTGCGTCGGACCAAAGATGAAGTTCTACAACCCCAGCCAGACCATGAACCGCTTCGATCCGGACAAGGCCAAGTTCCACTACAAGAAATCGGGCCACAGCGGCGCGATCGAATTGCAAGTATCCGAAGGCGCCTTCTCGGGTGCTACCGACGCGGGCCAGATCTTCCAAGAGTCGCTGTCCAAAGCCGGTATCAACATGGACCTTAAGCGCGTATCTGGCGATGGCTACTGGGACAACGTTTGGCTCAAGCAGCCTTTCTGCGCGGTGTATTGGGGCAACCGCCCCACCATCGACAATCAGTTCACTTCCACCTTTTACGGTGGCAAGAGCAATCCTTGGAACGACAGCCACTTCGAGAACGCCGAGTTCAGCAAAGCGCTGGAAGCGGCCCGCGTGGAAATCGACGCCAAGAAACGCCAAGCCCTGTACAACACTTGCCAAGAGCTGGTTTCGCAAAACGCCGGTATGGTGAACTACGCGGTGCAGGACTATCTGGACGCGCACACCACCAAGCTGCAAGGTCTGACACCTTCGGGCCGTTACGACATGGGTGACGACCGTATACCTGAAAAGGGCTGGTTCGCCTAAATTTGCATGCGCGCCGTTCTGGCAACAGAGGGCGTCGTTATGTGAATCCTAAAAGGGGTCCGGGCTTACGCCCGGCCCTTTTTTTATGCTTTCTTTGGTAAGCTTGTCATGGCGTTATGCTACGCGTGGCGATGCGATTGCAGCGTCTTATCTTTAACTACCGATAGCTCGTCATGGCCAAGTTGATTGTGAACCGCCTGCTTTTAGGGATACTGACCCTGTTTGCAGTGTCGGTGTTGATATTTGTATGTACGCAGATTTTGCCGGGCGACGTGGCCTCGGCCGTACTGGGCCAAGGCGCAACGCCTGAGGCGCTGATTGTGTTTCGCCGCGAGTTGGGTTTAGATGTTCCTGCCCACCTACGCTACTGGAACTGGCTGGTCGGCGCCCTGCACGGGGACCTGGGCGTGGCCCTGACCAATAAGCGGGTCATCATCGACGACTTGATGCCGCGCTTGCGCAATACCTTGTTCCTGGCCGGTTATGCCGCCATCATCGCCATCCCCCTATCCGTCGGTCTAGGCGTACTGGCGGCTATCAACGAGGGTAAGTTATCAGACCGTATGTCCAACATTACTACGCTGATCGCCATCTCGCTGCCCGAGTTTTTTATCGCCTACCTGCTCATCATATTTTTCTCGGTGCAGTTCCACTGGTTCCCGTCCCTAGCCATGGTTTCAAAAGGCATGTCCTTTGGAGACCGTGTGTTCCAGACTACGCTGCCTGCTATTACGCTGACGCTGCTGGTGGCGGCGCATATGTTGCGCATGACGCGCAGCTCGGTGCTGTCGGTCATGTCCACGCCGTATATCGAAATGGCTTTTCTTAAAGGCGCGCCGCGCAAACGCGTCATCGTCACCCACGCGCTGCCCAATGCGGCGGCGCCCATCATTACCGTAATCGCGCTCAACATGGCATATTTGGTCGTCGGCGTGGTGGTGATCGAGGCGGTGTTTGTCTATCCCGGCCTGGGCCAATACATGGTCGATGGCGTGTCCAAGCGTGATGTGCCGGTAATCCAAGCCTGCGGCCTGACTTTTGCGACGGTATTTGTGCTGCTCAACACGCTGGCCGACATTCTGGTCATTGTGGTTAACCCGCGTTTGCGCCATCAGCGCTAAGCCATCTGGAATCGCTACCGCCATGAAACTTTTCGGACACAAACTCACCGCCTCTGCCGCCTTTGGCATCGCAGTGGTCACCCTGTTTATTGTTATCTCCGTGTTCACCCCCTGGATCGCGCCCTACTCCGAATCGGCCAACGTCGGCGGCACCTGGGACGAACCTTCGGCCAAGATGCTTTTCGGCGCCGACCAAATCGGGCGGGACATGCTCACCCGCATGATGTACGGCAGCCGCATGACGATTGGCGTGGCGATTGCGATAACGGCTTTGTCGTTTTTAATTGGCATCCTGACTGGCCTGGTCAGCGCCGTGGTCGGTGGCTGGGTAGATGTGTTTTTCACCCGCTTGGTCGATGTCATGCTGTCCATCCCCAGCCTGATTTTTGCGCTGATTATTCTGGGTGTTTTTGGCTCCAGCATCCCCACGCTGATCATGACAATTGCGGTGCTTGACTCCACCCGTGTATTCCGCCTGTCACGCGCTCTGGGAATGAACCTGACAGTGATGGAATATGTGGAAGCGGCGCGCCTGCGCGGCGAAGGCCTATGGTGGGTGATTACCCGCGAGATTTTGCCTAATGCTTGGGCGCCACTGGTCTCCGAATTTGGTCTGCGTTTTTGCTTTAACTTTTTGTTTATCGCCGGTTTATCTTTTCTGGGCCTGGGCATCCAACCGCCTTATGCAGATCTCGGCGGCATGGTGCGCGAGAACGCCGCTGCAATCAACTTCGGCATGATGGCGCCGATCTATCCCGCTACCGCGATTGCGCTGCTGACGGTGTCGGTCAATCTGGTGGTGGACTGGATGCTCTCGATTGACGCGCGGCCCTCGGGCGCGCAGGCTGAACTCTAAGAAAGACCGCAGAGTATGGAAGATTCCACTATCTTGAGTATCAGCGGCTTGCGGCTGCTGAGCGTCGCGGGCAATGTCATTGTGGATAACGTCGATCTGCGATTGCAGCGCGGCGAAGTGCTGGGGCTGATCGGCGAAAGCGGTGCTGGTAAGTCCACCATTGGCTTATCCAGCATGTGTTACGCCCGTGCCGGTTTGCATATCGCTGGTGGCGAAGTGGTGCTCGATGGGGTCAATATCAGGGCGCTGGATGCCGAAGGCCGACGCCAGGTTCGCGGCAAGCGCATCGCCTATATCGCCCAATCGGCCGCTGCCGCTTTCAACCCGGCGCATAGCCTGATGGACCAGGTCTGCGAGGCGCCGGTGCTGCATAAACTGATGACCCGCCCGCAAGCCGAGGCCTGGGCGCGCGAATTGTTTGTAGCGCTTGACTTGCCGGACCCGCAAAACTTCGGCAGCCGCTATCCGCACCAGGTCTCGGGCGGGCAATTGCAGCGCGCGATGGCAGCCATGGCCATGTCTTGCCGGCCCGATGTGCTGGTGCTGGATGAGCCCACCACCGCGCTGGATGTGACGACGCAAATTGAAGTGCTGATTTTGCTCAAATCACTGATCCGCCAGTACCGCACGGCGGCCTTGTACATCACCCACGATTTGGCAGTGGTAGCCCAGGTGGCCGATCGCATCAAGGTGCTGCGCCACGGTAAGGAAGTGGAAGAGGGCTTGACGCAGCAAATTCTGCATGAGGCCCGTCAAGACTACACCGCACGCCTGGTTGCGGTGCGCGGCGCAGCCGCCAGCGAGCGCGCCGTGGGTGCCACGGTACAGCCAGAAACCGTATTGAAAGTCCAGGACTGCCACGCCTATTACGGCGATTTCCATGTGGTGCGCGGCGTGTCGCTGGACGTGCAGCGCGGCGAAACCGTGGCCGTGGTCGGCGAATCGGGCTCGGGCAAGTCCACCCTGGCGCGCATCATCACCGGCCTGTTGCCACCGCGCAGCGGGCAGATTCTGTTTCAGGACAAGGCGCTGCCAAGTACGCTCAAAGAGCGCAGCAAAGAACTCAAACGTACGATTCAATTGGTCTATCAAATCCCCGATGTAGCAATCAATCCGCGCCAGACGCTGCGCGAGATCATCGGCCGACCAGTAGAGTTTTATTTCGGCGCCGATCGCGCTGAGGTCAATGCGCGCGCCCAAGAACTCATGACACTGGTGGAGTTACCACACGACTACCTAGAGCGCCGCCCGGGCCAGTTGTCCGGCGGACAAAAACAACGCGTTTGCATCGCTCGTGCGTTGGCGGCCAAGCCCGACCTCATCATTTTGGACGAGCCCACCTCGGCGCTTGACCCGCTAGTCGCCGAAGAAATCTTGACTCTGTTGCGCAAATTGCAGCGCGAGTTGGGCCTGTCTTACATCCTCATTACCCACGACCTGGACGTAGTGCACCGCATCGCCCACCGCACCGCCGTGATGCTGCAAGGCCAGTTTGTGGCCTTTGACACCACCGACAAAATCTTCGAAAACCCCGAGCATCCTTACACCCAAAAGCTGATCACGGCAGTACCCGAAATGCGTGTCGATTGGTTGGACGAGGCGCTGGCTAAACGGCAAAAGACAGCGGCTTAAGTCAATACCACTGGCCAACAAAAAAGGCTCGCAACTGCGAGCCTTTTTCATGAAGCCTTATCAATGCGGTTGATGCGCTGCCCTCTCAGATATTGGAATCCGCAAAAGAAGCCTTGCGCCGATTAACGTAGTCCAGAATCGCCTCATCGGCGGCCTGATCCATGGCTGGAGCTTCGTACTCGGCCAGGTTTTTCTTCCACAGGGAATTGGCGCGCACCGATAGGTCCACGCCGCCTTCGGCTTCCCACTGTTCAAAGCTATTGTTATCGGTAATTGGGGAGCGGTAAAACGCGGTTTCGAAATTAGCCTGGGTATGGGCGCAGCCTAAAAAGTGTTTGCCCGGACCCACTTCGCGGATGGCGTCCATGGCCTGCCCGTTTTCGCTCATGTCCACGCCAGCCATCAAGGTGTGCATCATGCCGGCTTGGTCGCAGTCCATGATGAATTTTTCATAGCCCATGGACAAACCGCCTTCGAGCCAACCTGCGGTGTGCAACACAAAGTTGACGCCGGCCAGGCAGGTGGGAATCATGGTGTTGGCGGACTCGGAGGCGGCTTGCGCATCGGCAATTTTGGAGCCGCACAAGCCACCACCGGAGCGAAAGGGCACACCCAGACGGCGCGCCAGCGCGGCCATGACATAGAGCACGAGCGCGGGTTCTGGTGTGCCGAAGGTGGGCGCGCCCGACTGCATAGACACCGAGGATGCAAAACTGCCCAGCACCACCGGGGCGCCGGGGTTGACCAGCTGTACAAACGCCATGCCCGCCAGCGCTTCGGCCAGGGTTTGGGCGCAGGTGCCCGCTACGGTGACCGGCGACATGGCGCCCGCCAGAATAAAGGGCGTGATGATGGTGGCCTGGTTAGCCCGCGCATAGACTTTGGCCGCGCCCAGCATGGTCTCGTCAAAAGTCATGGGCGAGTTAGCGTTGATCAGGCTAATGCAAACCGTGCGGTTTTTGCCGGTGGCCGGGTCTATAAAGTTGTCGCCAAATAGACGCGCGGCCATTTCTACCGTGTCTTGCGCGCGCTCGGGCTTAGTGACTGAGCCCATGAATGGCTTGTCGCTGTACTTCATGTGCGCATACACCATGTCGAAATGGCGCTTGTTCACTGGCAGGTCGACCGGCTCGCAAATCGTGCCGCCGCTGTGGTGGATGGAATTGGCCATATAGGCCAGCTTCACAAAGTTTTCAAAGTCGTGCAAGGTGGCGTAGCGGCGGCCCTTGTCCAGGTCGCGCACAAAGGGCGAGCCGTAGGAAGGCGCAAACACCGTGTTTTTGCCGCCGATGACCACGTTATGCGCCGGGTTGCGCGCGTGCTGGGTAAATTGGCGTGGCGCGCTAGCTTGCACGATGGCGCGGCACATGCCGCCGGGAAAGCGCACACGCTCGCCCGTCACTTCAGCACCCGCTTTGCGCCAAATGTCCAGGGCTTCAGCGTCGTCGCGAAAATCGATGCCTACTTCTTCCAAGATGGTGTTGGCATTGCGCTCGATGATGGCCAGGCCCTCTTCGTCCAGCACTTCGTAATAAGGAATATTGCGCGTGATGAAGGGCGCGGCCTGTGTCGCACGGGCTGAACGCAACGCGCGCTTGACCTCGCGACCTCCGGCACTGCGGCGGGTACGCGGCGCGCTGTCGGCTGCGGTCAGGGTCACACTATCATCCATGGCAAATCTCCAATCGGTACAAGGCTGGGGGCACCAATGAGTATCCCCAGTGCCCAAGCCTAGCCCAAGTCATACTGCGACACCTACTTGCATCTAAACGCCAGAGGGCCTGTCGCACAAGCATCGTGGCGCGTCGTATGGCGAACAATATGCACTGGCTTGCCCAATTCACAATCCCCGTCTGCGGTTTTTTAGGGTTTCATACATGTCGTTAAGCGTTTTTGATCTTTTCAAAATCGGAATTGGTCCCTCCTCCTCTCACACTGTAGGCCCGATGAAGGCGGCCGCCATGTTCGCCAAAGCGCTTGGCCAGGACGGCATGCTGGCCGCCACCGCCCGGGTGGAGGTGCGTCTTTACGGCTCGCTGGGCGCCACGGGTAAAGGCCACGGCACCGATACCGCCGTGATGCTAGGTCTGGAAGGCCTGATGCCCGACACCATCGACCCGGACACTATCGATATGCGTTTGAGAAAAATCCGCAAAGAAAAAATCCTGTATTTGCAAGGCAGCCACCCGATCACCTTCGCCGAAAAAACTGATGTGCTGTTTTTGCGGCGTGAAACCATGTCTTTCCACCCCAATGGCGTCAAGTTCATGGCGATGGATGCAGAGGGCGGCTTGTTGCAAGAGCGCCGTTATTTTTCGGTAGGTGGTGGCTTTGTGGTGTCGCAAGAAGATGCCGATGCCGAACACGCCGCCACCCACGAAGCGCCGCGTATCGTGGCCGACCGTACGGTATTGGCCCATCCTTTTTTAAGCGGTGATGCATTGCTGGGTATCACCGCAAGCACCGGCATGTCCATTGCGCAGGTGATGCGTGCCAACGAACGCGCCTGGCGCACAGATGCCCAATTGGATGCCGGTTTGGACGCGATCTGGGACGCGATGAAGGCCTGTGTTGCGCGTGGCATACGCACCGATGGCCACCTGCCCGGCAATTTGATGGTTAAGCGCCGCGCCGCCGAATTGCACCGCAGCCTGAGCACCCGCCCGGAAGAGGCGCTGCGCGACCAATTAACGATATTGGACTTTGTCAACGTCTATGCCATGGCGGTGAACGAGGAAAACGCTGCCGGAGGCCGTGTGGTGACAGCGCCCACCAATGGCGCGGCGGGCATTATCCCAGCGGTGATGCACTATTACGAGCGCTTTATTTCAGGCGCCAACCAACAAGGCATACGCGACTTTTTGCTGACCGCCGGGGCGATTGGCCTCTTGTACAAAGAAAACGCCTCCATCAGCGGCGCCGAAGTGGGCTGCCAGGGCGAGGTGGGCGTAGCCTGCTCGATGGCTGCAGCGGGCCTGGCCGCCGTGATGGGCGGCAGCCCGGCCCAGGTAGAAAACGCCGCCGAGATCGGCATGGAACACAACCTGGGCCTGACCTGCGACCCGGTTGGCGGGCGTGTGCAGATTCCATGCATCGAGCGCAATGCCATGGGCTCGGTCAAAGCGCTCAACGCAGCCCGCATGGCCATGCGCGGCGACGGCACGCATTTTGTGTCTCTAGACCAGGTGATTAAAACCATGCGAGATACCGGGCGCGACATGATGACAAAATACAAAGAGACGAGCCGGGGTGGGCTGGCCGTCAATGTCATCGAATGCTAAGAGGCCTCTGTGTTGCTTCAAAAAGTGGTGGGGCTGGGTGTGGCGCTATGGCTTTTTTGCTCCGGCAGCGCTGCCATGGCCCAGCAAATCGGTATGTGCCGCCCTATGTGCAATGCCGAAAAAACCCAGTGTCTCAAAGAGATTACACGGCCCATGTGGTTGGAAAGCGCGCGCATGTTTTTGGATAAAAACATCACGCTGTGGCGCAACCGCGATGAAAACAATGTGGACTCGGGTTCCTGGCTGCAGCAGCGCCAGGACAAATACCGCAATGATAAAAATCTGACCATGGAGCAAAAGCAACAGTGCGACAACAACTACCTGCAATGCACCATGGCCTGCGCAGACCCTGCTACCAACGCTGCGCCGCAAGCACCTGCTTCTTCGCCCGTCAATCCTTTCCTAATGCCGCAATGAAAGTACCCACGTGAGCCACTTTTCTATTTTTGCGCTGGCGCGCAATGCCATGTCTTACCACGAGAACTGGCAAAAACAATGGCGTAGCCCCGAGCCTAAATCTAGCTACGACGCCATCGTCGTGGGCGGCGGCGGCCACGGCTTAGCCACGGCCTACTACTTGGCCAAAGAACACGGCATGCGCAATATCGCGGTGGTTGAACGCGGCTGGTTAGGCGGCGGCAACACCGCGCGCAATACCACCATCGTGCGTTCCAACTATTTATGGGACGACGCTACCCATCTGTATGAAAAAGCCTTGCAACTATGGGAAGGCTTGTCGCAAGACCTCAACTACAACACCATGTTTAGCCAGCGCGGCGTGATGAATGTGGGCCACTCGCTACAAGACATGCGCGACATCGAGCGCCGCGTCAATGCCAACCGCTTGAACGGTGTCGATGGCGTGGTGCTGACTCCTGCCCAAATCAAGGCCATGGTGCCCATCATGAACACCAGCGACAGCCTACGCTACCCCGTCATGGGCGCCTCCTTCCAGCCGCGCGGCGGCGTGGCCCGCCATGATGCAATCGCCTGGGGCTTTGCCCGCGCTGCGGACCGCCTGGGCGTGGACATTATCCAAAACTGCGAAGTCATTGGCGTGCAGCGCGAAGGCGACCAGGTCGTAGGCATCGAGACCACACGCGGCGTGATCAGAAGCAAAAAAATCGGCGTTGTTGCAGCCGGTCATAGCAGCGTGATTGCCAGCATGGCCGGCATCCGCCTGCCCCTAGAAAGCCACCCGCTGCAAGCACTGGTGTCCGAACCCATGAAACCGATTTTGCATACGGTAGTCATGTCCAATGCCATCCACGCCTACGCCAGCCAGTCTGATAAAGGCGACCTGGTCATCGGCGCAGGCATCGACGCGTATGTGGGCTACGGCCAGCGCGGCAGCTTTCCCATCATCGAGCACACGCTGCAAGCGATTTGCGAACTCTTCCCCATCTTCAGGCGCGTGCGCATGAACCGCCAATGGGGCGGCATTGTCGATGTGGCGCCGGACGCCTGTCCGATTATTTCCAAGACGCATATCAAAGGCCTGTACTTCAACTGCGGCTGGGGCACCGGCGGCTTTAAAGCTACCCCCGGCTCGGGCTGGGTGATGGCGCACACCATGGCGCAAGATAGGCCGCATGCGCTCAATGCGGCATTTGAGCTCAATAGATTTAATACCGGGCACTTGATTGATGAGCACGGTGCGGCGGGTGTGGCGCATTGAGGTTTGGATATGTTTAAAGATTTTCCCTGTGGGGCTTTTGTTTACCCCCCGCTTCCCCCCCGCCCCTTCACCCCCGCTGGGGTGAAGAAAAGCGTTTATTTTTTCCCCCGCTGTCTTGTCCCCCGCTTCCCCCCCGCCCCTTCACCCCCTCGGGGGGTGAAGGGGAGCTTGAATACCCAATTTGTTTTTTTTGGGCCGGATAGGGGTTTTGATTCGGGGCGTTACGGTGCGGGTTTGTTTGCGCAGATTGGTGAACGTCGCAGTCGTAGTCAACGCGTATTGTCTCGGCGCGGCAGCGGCTGCGCGCGCAGCGCGACTGCAAGCGTGTGCAAGGTGAGCGCAGCGAACGAGCACACGCCGCTCCCCCAGGCCATAGGCCGTGCTGAGCAACGCAGCGGCGCACGGATCAGGGCGGGCGCTTGTTTGAGCGTAGCGAGTTTGCGCCCGACCCCGGGCGGCGCGAGTAGCGCAAGGCACCCCGCAGGGGCACGGCCTTTGGCTCGCCTTTTCTTTGGTTACTTTCTTTTG
>CANJXV010000013.1 GCA_947478935.1 Comamonadaceae bacterium | reverse complement strand
GCTTTTTCGCGCCGCATCCAATCGCTCGAAGCCTGGGCAGGTGTGGCGCTGGTGGACCGCAGCTCTTACCCCACGCGGCTGACTTCGGCTGGAGCCACTTTCTATGCCGAGGCCGTGGACATCCTGCAAAACCTGCAAAGCAGCAGGATCCGCCTGCGCAATCCTGACGTAACCCGGGACGGTGACTCCGAGGTACACCCTGATTTGGGACAATAAGCCACTTATGCCAGACCACTTAGCCCCCCAAACCTTCACCATCACCCGCCCCGACGACTGGCACCTGCATGTGCGTGACGGCGCCGCTTTGAAAACCGTGGTGCCGCATACCGCAGCGCAGTTCGGCCGCGCGCTGATCATGCCCAACCTCAAGCCGCCCGTCACCAGCACGGCACAAGCGCTGGCCTATCGCGAGCGCATACACGCGGCGGCAGTGGCGGCGGGCTGTACCGGGTTTGAACCTTTGATGACCCTGTACCTGACCGATCACTTGCCACCCGATGAAATTCTGCGCGCCAAGGACGCGGGCATTGTTGGCGTCAAGCTCTATCCGGCTGGTGCAACGACCAATAGCGATGCTGGGGTAACCGATATGCGCAAAACCTACGCCACGCTAGAGGCCATGCAGCGCGTAGGCATGCCGCTGCTGGTGCATGGTGAAGTGACCTCGCCAGAGATCGATTTATTTGACCGCGAGGCGGTGTTCATCGACACCCAATTGATACCGCTGCGGCACGATTTTCCGGCGCTCAAAGTAGTGTTTGAACACATCACTACGCGTGAAGCCGCGCAGTATGTGCAAGCAGCAGAAGGCGTCATCGCGGCCAGCATCACCGCGCACCATTTGCTCTTCAATCGCAACGCGATATTTACCGGCGGCATACGGCCGCATTACTACTGTTTGCCGGTTCTCAAACGCGAAAACCACCGCCAGGCCTTGGTGGACGCGGCTACCCAAGGTTCACCACGGTTTTTTCTGGGTACCGACAGCGCGCCGCATGCCACCCACCTGAAAGAACACGCCAGCGGCTGCGCTGGTTGCTATACCGCGCACGCGGCCATCGAGCTGTATGCCAGCGCTTTTGAAGCGGCGCAGGCGCTGGACAAGCTGGAAGCCTTTGCCAGTTTTCACGGTCCGGATTTTTACGGCCTGCCGCGCAACACGGAGCAGATCACACTGCGCCGCGAAAGCTGGACGCCGCCGCAAAGCTATGCTTTTGCCGACACCCACTTAAAACCGCTGGCCGGAGGCGAAGTGCTGCACTGGCGCATGGCCTAGCCGTCCGAATGCGCCAATTAATCCGAATGATGTTCCTGCTGCCATGGCGAATGGCATAGAGGCGATTGATTGGAATGCGCCCTGGCTGCAGTCCTGGCGCGCGCGCGGCCAGCCGTTGGCCGAGGCGATCGTAAAAGGACAGAGCTGTGCGCAAGCGCTGAACACGCTGGCAGACACCCTCCCGGCTTGCCCTGTGCGCTTTGTGCCGCAGTCCGATCTGCCACCGGGGCAGGCCTATGAGGCCTTTATTTTTGAAACCCAGCAAGTGCCCACGCGCGACGGTTTGCATGATTTTTTTAACGGCCTATGCTGGCTGCATTTCCCGCAAACGAAACAACGCTTAAACCAGTTGCAAGCGGCGCAAATTGCGCACTGCGGTATCGCCCCAGTACGCGGTCCCGCCCGTGATGCGCTCACGGTATTTGACGAAAACGTCGCGCTATTGCACGCGCCCGACGCTGTGTGGGACGCCCTGGTGCGCAAAGACTGGCAAGCACTCTTTGGCTCGCTGCGGCCTCTATGGCAAACAACACGCTTGCAATTGTTCGGCCATGCCTTACTGGAAAAGCTGGTGCACCCGCGCACTGCGATTACCGCGCATGTCTATCGCGTGCAAACCCCCGTCGCTGCGCAGCGCGATTGGGACCAGTGGCTGGGCGCACATTTGCAAGCCGATGCGCTGGCGGACAAGCCCTTTGCCCATTTACCGATATTGGGCGTGCCAGGCTGGTGGTTGCCCAATGAATTGCCGGATTTTTATCACGATGTTTCGGTTTTCCGCCCGCCTCGCCTAAGGCCCACTTGAAGCTGCCAAAGCCCGCAATTTGCCTGGGCACTTGATGCCCGTGACTTGTAATTTCACCGCCCGGCCCTACCATGGAGGCTTGTGCTGCAGCGCAATAGGCCCAAACCGGTGTTTGAGCGGCGCGCACACTTTCTCTGGAGTTGATATGAAACGCATTCTTTTACTCGTGCTCACCAATGTGCTGATCGTGGTGGTACTGGGTATCGTGGCCAGCCTCTTGGGCGTGAACCGCTACCTCACCAGCAATGGCCTGAATCTGGGCTTACTGCTCGGCTATGCGCTAGTCATCGGTTTTGGCGGCGCCTTTATTTCACTGCTCATAAGCAAGCCCATGGCCAAGTGGAGTTCGGGCGTGCAAATCATTGCGCAGCCGCAAAACGCCGACGAAGCCTGGATTGTGGAAACCGTGCGCAAATTTTCCGAGCAAGCCGGTATCGGCATGCCCGAAGTCGGCATCTTTGAAGGTGAGCCCAATGCCTTTGCCACCGGCGCTTTCAAGGACTCAGCTCTGGTCGCTGTCTCCACCGGTCTGCTGGCCGGTATGACCCGCGAGGAAGTGGAGGCGGTAATTGGCCACGAAGTAGCGCATATCGCCAATGGCGATATGGTGACGATGACGCTGATCCAAGGCGTCATGAATACCTTTGTGGTTTTCCTCAGCCGCGTCATCGGCTATGCAGTAGACAGCTTTTTGCGTAAAAACGATGAGCAAAACAGCGGCCCCGGCATGGCCTACTACATCACCACCATCGTGCTCGATATCGTGCTGGGCTTTGCCGCAGCCATGGTGGTTGCCTGGTTCAGCCGCCAGCGCGAATTCCGCGCCGACGCCGGTGCGGCACAAATGATGGGTCGTAAGCAACCCATGGTCAATGCGCTGGCCCGCTTGGGTGGCATGACCCCGGGCGAGCTGCCCAAGAGCGTGGCCGCCTTTGGCATTGCCGGTGGTATCGGCCAATTGTTTAGCACGCATCCACCGATTGAAGAGCGTATCGCGGCATTGCAAAGCGCCTAATAGCTTTGAGGCGGCGTAGTCGATGGGCACGCCGCCTGACCTGGCGCAACTACGCGCTATGCACCGCACTTTTAGCAGCCTGTTTGTGCTAGCGGGCAGCTTATTGGATTTATTTAAGCGTGCTGCGCTGTAAGCAGATCCAATGCCAGCGCCTCGGCCACGCGGATACCGTCCACCCCGGCTGACAAAATTCCGCCCGCATAACTAGCACCCTCGCCCGCCGGGTACAAGCCGCGTACATTGCTGCTTTGCAAGTCCTCGCTACGCGGCATCTTCAATGGACTGGAAGTGCGTGTTTCCACACCCGTGAGTACGGCATCAGCCATATCAAAACCTTTGATCTTTCGCCCAAATACCGGCAGTGCTTCGCGGATAGCGGCAATCGCGTATTCGGGCAAGCTGGACGCCAAGTCCACCGGCTTCACACCGGGGCGGTAGGAAGGCATTACCGTGCGCCAGTCGGCGGATGCCCTGCCTGCTAAAAAGTCCCCCACCCGCTGGCCCGGCGCTTGGTAATTAGCTCCGCCCAGCCTATACGCCGCCGATTCCAAACTGCGCTGCAAGACCATGCCCGCTAAGGGGTGTACCTGCGCGTGCAGGGCCTGCGCTTGCCCGGCATAGCGAGCGCCATCGACCTCGCCAAAGGCTGCGGTAAAGCTAGCCACGTCCTGCGGAAAGTCAGCGGGGTCAATGCCGACCACGATGCCTGCATTGGCATTGCGCTCATTGCGCGAATACTGGCTCATGCCATTGGTCACCACCCGGCCTGCTTCACTGGTGGCTGCCACCACGGTCCCGCCGGGGCACATGCAAAAGCTATAGACACTGCGCCCGTTGGCCGCATGGTGCACTAGTTTGTAATCGGCAGCGCCCAGTAATGGGTGACCCGCATGGCGACCCCAGCGCGCACGGTCTATTACGCCTTGCGGATGCTCAATGCGAAAGCCAATAGAAAAGGCCTTGGCCTGCATGGCCACGCCGCGGTCATACAACATGGCAAACGTATCGCGTGCGCTATGGCCTAATGCCATCACCACATGGCTAGCAGCAATTTCATACACACGGCCCGAGGGTGTATCGCAGACCTGCAATGCAGCCACCCTTTGCATGCCGGCCGGGTCGCCCGCTGCACTGTGCAATTGCACATCCACCACCTGCTGTCCGAAGCGCACTTCGCCGCCCAGCGACTCGATGCGCTGGCGCAAGTTTTCCACCACTTTGACCAGCTTGAAAGTGCCGATATGCGGATGCGCTTCGTACAAAATTTCTGGTGGTGCGCCGGCTTGCACAAACTCGTGCATAACTTTGCGCCCCAGGTAGCGCGGGTCGCGTATTTGGCTCCATAACTTACCATCTGAAAACGTGCCCGCACCGCCTTCGCCGAACTGCACATTGCTTTGCACATGCAAGGTGTTTTTGCGCCACAAATCCCAGGTGTCTTTGGTGCGCTGGCGCACCATCGGGCCGCGCTCAAGTACCAAAGGCTTAAAACCCATTTGCGCCAACAGCAACGCAGCGAACATGCCACAGGGCCCGAAGCCCACTACCACCGGACGCTTGTCCAATTTGGCAGGCGCATACCCGGGGGGCTGGTAGCCCATATTCGGTGTGGCCGAGATATGCGGATGGTTTGCATGCTGCGTCAGCAGGGAGGCTTCACGGTGCGGGGCAACTTGCACATCCACGATAAACACCGCCACGATGTCGGCTTTGCGCGCATCAAAGCTGCGTTTGAAAACCTGTAAATCCAAAATTTCGGCATGCGCTATGCCGAGCGTTTTTGCTGCCACCTGGCCAAGCGCATCGAGGGGATGGGCCGCAGGCATGCGGTCTTGCGCGCTTTCACTGGGCGAATCGGCAGCGCGCGGCGCGTGCACAGGCAATGCGGCCAGGGGGAGTTTGATTTCAGTGATGCGGATCATGGGGCTCGGAGTTATCAAGCAGGCGCCAATGATACGGGCAGCCCCAATGCCGGTAGTTACAGACCCCGTGGACAAAAAAAAAGCCCACCAGGGTAGTGGGCTAAAAAGCAGGTTGGGGAACCCGCTTTGGGAGAGGGTTTCATTCTAATTATTTATTTTTATTTTGGAAAGTATTTTTCGCAAAGAAGTTGATGCTTTGGCGTGCGATGGCGCTCATAAAGCGTTCAGCGGAATCTTGAGGTAAGCCACGCCGTTGTCCTCGGTCGGCGGGAACTGACCGGCGCGAATGTTGATTTGCACGGCGGGCAAGATGAGTACCGGCATGTCCAGTGTGGCATCGCGCGTCGTACGCATCTGCACGAATTGGTCTTCGCTAATGCCTTCGTGGGTGTGGATGTTTTTTGCGCGTTGCTCGGCCACGGTGCTTTCAAACGCTACTTCGCGGCCTGCGGGCGGATAGTCGTGGCACGTAAATAAACGAGTGTGTGGCGGCAGGCTCAGAATTTTTTGTATTGAGACAAACAACTGGCGCGCATTGCCGCCAGGGAAATCACAACGCGCGCTGCCCACATCGGGCATGAACATAGTGTCGCCAACAAACACCGCATCGCCAAACCGGTAGGCGACACAGGCCGGTGTGTGGCCCGGCACCAGCATGGTGTGGCCGCGCATGTCGCCCACCACAATCGCTTCGCCGTCGGCAAACAAATGGTCGAACTGCGAGCCGTCGCATGCAAAGACTGGCTCCAAGTTGAAGATGCCTTTGAACACCTTTTGCACGGCGGTGATGTGGTCGCCGATCGCCGTCTTGCCGCCCAATTGCGCCTTTAGGTAGGGCGCGGCGCTAAGGTGGTCCGCATGCGCATGGGTTTCCAAAATCCACGCGGTTTGCAATTGGTTTTCGCGCACATAGGCAATCACTTTGTCGGCAGACGTGTGCCGGGTGCGGCCCGACTTGGGGTCGTAGTCCAACACCGAGTCAATGATGGCGCAAGCCGTGCCCGGGCCGTGGTGGACGATGTAAGTCACAGTCCAAGTTGCTTTGTCAAAAATTCCGTGCACTTGGGGCGTGAACATTTCGGTAGGCATGGCAAGAAGCTCCTCCATTAAGGCTAACAGTATATTTACAGATATATTAAAAATCAATATACTATTAAATAATTAATTGAGGGGTACGCCGATGAATCAAGTTTCTCTGAGTTTGCAGGACATGCAGCAGGCCGCCGGGCAGGCCTGCCGCCTGCTCAAAGTCCTGTCCAACCCGGACCGATTGATGATTTTGTGCCAGCTTTCCCAGGGCGAGATGCGGGTAGGTGAATTGGAAGAGGCCCTTGGCATTGTCCAGCCCACCCTGTCGCAGCAACTGACTGTCTTGCGCGATGAGGAGCTGGTTAGCACCCGGCGGGAGGGCAAAAATATTTACTACCAACTCAGCAGTACTCAGGCCTTGGCCCTGATCCAAGTGCTGTACGAACAATTTTGCGCATCGTACAAGGGGGCACTATGAATATCGACTGGGCGCATTTCACCCCCTGGGCCTCGTTGGGCGGCGGGGTTTTACTGGGTATTGCATCGGCCATGTTCCTGCTGCTTAATGGGCGGATTTTGGGTATCAGCGGCATCCTTGGCGGCTTGTTGGTGCCACGCATGGGCGATATCGGCTGGCGCTTGGCCTTTCTGCTGGGCGTGGCCGCAGCACCATTGGTGTTTGCCGCCGTGATGCCGCCCGAACTCACGCCGGTGGCGCGCATAGAGGCCAGTGAGCCCGTTATCGCGCTGGCGGGCGTGCTCGTTGGCCTAGGTACGCGCTATGGCTCGGGCTGCACCAGCGGCCACGGCGTGTGCGGGCTCTCGCGCCTCTCGCCCCGCTCCTTGGTCGCCACCCTCAGCTTTATGGCGGCAGGCTTTGCCATCGTCTATCTGCTGCGCCACGCTTTTTGAAAGACATAGCCATGCAACACCGTGTTACTGAATTTTTTGTCGGCCTGGTTTTTGGCCTGGGCCTGATGCTGTCGGGCATGACCGATCCGGGCAAAGTGTTGGGATTTTTGGATCTGACCGGGCTGTGGGACCCGTCTCTGGCCTTGGTCATGGGCGGCGCAATTGCCGTGGGCGTGTTTGCTTTTTCTCTGGCGAAACGCCGTCGTCTTAGCTTTTTCGGAGTCGACTTACGCTTGCCTACGCAAGAGCGTATTACCCAGCGATTGGTAGTGGGTTCGCTCATATTTGGTGCCGGTTGGGGCCTAGCGGGTTTTTGCCCTGGTCCGGCTTTGGTGTCCATGGCCGCCGGGCAAAGCAAAGCGGCATTGTTTGTCGTCTTCATGCTCATCGGCATGCTGATTTTCGAAGTCGCAGAGCGGCGCGCGCAAGCAGCGCAAGCGGTATGAGCGTGCGGCAAACCCTGCGCTTCAAAAAGAAGCTTGGCATGGGCATCATGCGAGGCAGCGCGCAAGTCGCGGTGACACCGCAAGTCCTAGCTGCCAAACTGCCAGCGATGCTGGGCTAAATGGCGGCACGCTGGCAAGCTTTCTTGCCCTCCCTACCCGCCCTGCAATGGGGCCGCAGCTACGATCGCAGTACCTTGTGGCGCGACCTGCTGGCTGCGTCCATCGTAACGTTCATGCTGATTCCACAAAGCCTAGCCTATGCACTATTGGCCGGACTACCACCGCAAGCGGGTTTGTATGCCAGCGTGGCGCCCCTGCTTTTCTATGCACTTTTGGGCAGCAGCCGCGTGCTGGCGGTGGGGCCGGTGGCGGTGGTCTCGCTGATGACGGCAGCGGCCATCGGCACCCATGCCACACCGGGCTCTGAACACTACTGGGCCGTAGCCATCACCCTGGCGTTTATGTCCGGTGCGATGCTGCTTTTAATGGGTGTGCTGCGATTGGGTTTCCTCGCAAATTTTCTGAGCCATCCGGTAATCGCCGGTTTCATTTCCGCTTCCGGTCTGTTGATTGCAGTCAGCCAGCTTAAAACCTTGCTGGGAGTGAGCGCCCATGGTGATAACTTTGTCGCCTTGGTGCTGAGTTTGGCCCAACAAGTGCCTGCAATTCATGGGCTGAGCCTGGCCGTGGGCGGCACGGCCCTCGTGTTTTTGCTGTGGGTACGCAAGGGCTTGAAGCCACTGTTGCTGCGCACGGGCATGACCGGGCAAAGCGCAGATATGCTGGCCAAAGCCGGGCCTGTGGCGGCGATCGCGCTCAGCACCGCGCTGGCCTGGTTTTTCCAGTGGCAAAACCAGGGGCTAAAAATCGTGGGAGACGTACCCGGCGGTCTACCTCCGCTCACGCTGCCGCTATGGGATACCGCACTGTGGAAGTCGCTGGCCATGCCAGTCTTGCTGATCAGCGTGGTAGGTTTTGTAGAGTCGGTTTCTGTGGGTCAAACCCTCGCGGCCAAGGGCCGCCAGCGCATCGAGCCAGATCAGGAACTGCTGGCGCTGGGCGCCAGCAATATTGCCGCCAGTCTGTCCGGCGGCTTTCCGGTGACCGGCGGTTTTGCTCGCTCCGTGGTCAATTTCGACGCAGGTGCGCAAACACCGGCCGCCGGGGTGTTTACGGCGGTGGGCATCACGCTGGCGACCTTGTGGTTAACACCGGCGCTTTACTACCTGCCACACGCCACGTTGGCCGCGACGATTGTGGTGGCTGTACTGTCGCTGGTAGATGTAGACACATTCCGGCGCACCTGGGCCTATTCCAAAGCCGACTTTGCTGCTGCGCTGGCGACGCTGGTGGTGACGCTAGGCTTAGGCGTGGAGACCGGGCTGGTGACCGGGGTGGCGGTGTCCTTGGCCTTGTACCTGTTGCGCACCAGCCGGCCGCATATTGCGCAAGTGGGCCAAGTGCAGGGTACCGAACACTTTCGCAATGTGCGTCGCCATAACGTAATTACGCATGCGCGGGTGATTGGTTTGCGGGTGGATGAAAACCTGTATTTCGCCAACTGCCGCGCGCTGGAAGACCGTATCAACCGCGAAGTGGCGCAGCATGCTTCGCTGGCGCATCTGGTCTTGCAATGCAGCGCCATCAACCACATCGACGCCAGCGCACTCGAAAGCCTAGAAGCCATCGCCGCGCGTCTGCAAGAAGCAGGCATCGCTTTGCACCTGAGCGAAGTCAAAGGCCCGGTGATGGACCGCCTGCGCGGCACGCATTTTTTGCAGTCGCTGCCAGGTAAGGTGTACATGAGCCAGTTTCAGGCGATGGAAGATTTGCTGCAGCCGGGCCCGCACTAAAGCTGAGCCCATCATCCCCTTAACTGGAACGAACCGGCCTGCTAAATGTCTCTAAGAAGCGGCAACAGATGCCAGCGACAATGCCCGCTATGAAAACACTGCGACTACGCGACGGCAAAGAGCGATCCTTGGTGCGCAAACACCCCTGGATTTTTGAATCGGCGATTGCTAAAGGCGGTGGCGACAGTGGTGAGACGGTGCGGGTGGAGGGACACGCGGGCCAATTTCTCGGCTGGGCGGCCCTTAGCCCGCAATCGCGCATTCGCGCACGCGTATGGAGTTTTGATGAAAGCGAACGCATTGACGCAGCATTTTTCGCTGCGCGGGTTCGCACAGCGCTCGACGCACGCGCCCGATTGACGATAGCTAGCGATAGCCTGCGCTTGGTGCATGGCGAGTCTGACGGATTGCCCGGCCTGATCGTGGACCGCTACGGCGATACCTTGGTAGCACAGTTCGGTAGCGCAGGTTGCGAACGCTGGAAAGACGCAATTACCGATGCCTTGATCACGCACACCGGCTTGCAAAAAATCTACGAACGCTCCGACGCCAGCAGCCGGGGCCTGGAAGGCCTGGACACCAAAGTAGGTTGGTTGCGCGGCCAGGGCGACACAGCGTTGGTCCTGCGCGAGCACGGCTGGCAACTCGGTCTGGACATTGCGCAAGGACACAAGACTGGTTATTACCTGGACCAGCGGGATAGCCGCCTGCGATTTGCGCACCATGTGCAGCGCTTGCAATCGCAGCGGGTGCTTAACTGCTATTGCTATACCGGCGGCTTCAGCGTGGCGGCGCTGGCTGGGGGCGCAGCGCATGTAACGTCTATAGATTCATCCGCTCCCGCGTTGGCGCTCGCAGACAGCAACATAGCGCGCAATGGCTTTGCGCCAGAGCGCACCGAGTTTATTGACGCTGATGTGAACGCCAGCTTGCGCCGCTTTGCCAAAGAGGGCCGCCGCTTTGATGCCATCGTGCTGGACCCGCCCAAACTGGCACCCACGATTGCGCATGCCGAACGCGCAGCGCGCGCTTACAAGGACATCAATCGCCTGGCCTTGCAAATTTTGGCGCCGCAAGGTGTGTTGTTTACTTTTTCATGCTCAGGTGGCATCAGCGCGGATTTGTTTCACAAGATCGTCGCCTCCGCCGGCGCGGACGCCGGTGTGGATGGCTTTATCAGCGAACGCTTGTGCGCAGCGCCCGACCATCCGATGACGCTAAGTTTTCCGGAGGGCGAGTACCTCAAAGGCCTGGTGGTGGTGCGCAAAGCCTGAACCACCGCTGGCGGCCATGCTTTTTATTTTTGTCCGAACCGCAGCCCGTAGTATTCTTGGCTGTGCAGTGTGAACGAAAACGGAGGAATTCATGGCAAGTAACAAACAACACCCGGCCGTTGCCGCCGTTGCGAAAAGCGGCAGCAAAAAGGTCAAGGTCGCGGTCAGCGACATCGACGGCATCTTGCGCGGTAAATACCTGCATATCGACAAATTCATGGGCGCGGTACAGCCCTACCCGGCAGGCGGCTTTGGCTTTTGCGACGTGGTCTTCGGCTGGGATGCGCATGACACCTGTTACGACAACGCCAGCGTCACTGGCTGGCAGCACGGATTCCCCGACGCCCTGGCGCGCCTGGACCTCAACACCGCCCGCAATGTGCCTTGGGACAACAAGGTGCCGTTTTTCCTGGGCGAGTTTGTCAACGCCGACGGTTCACCCTACGCGGTATGCCCGCGCCAAACCTTAAAGCGCGTGCTGGCACGTGCCCACAAAATGGGTTTCACCCCCATGACCGGCATGGAGTTTGAGTGGTTTAACTTCAAAGAGACGCCCCAAAGTTGGGCCGACAAAAAAGGTGTGGGGCCGACCTCGCTCACGCCCGGCATGTTTGGCTATTCGCTTTTGCGCATGGCGGACAACGGTGGTTTTTTCAACGCCTTGATGGACGATATGCAGGCCTTTGGCGTGCCCATCGAAGGTCTGCATACCGAAACCGGCCCCGGAGTCTATGAAGCGGCAATTGCCTTCTCCGAAGCGCTGGAACAAGCGGACCGCGCTATTTTGTTTAAAACCGGCGCGCGCGAAATCGGCAAGCGCTACGACATCATGCCCAGCTTTATGGCCAAGTGGAACCAGCACCTGCCCGGTTGCAGCGGCCATATCCACCAGTCCTTGAGCGACGGCAAAAACAATGTATTTGCCGATGCTAAAGGCCGCCATGGCATGAGCAAAATCTTTGAAAGCTATCTGGCCGGACAAGTGGCATGCCTCATGGAGTTTGCGCCGATGTTCTGGCCGACTATCAATAGCTACAAGCGTCTGGTCGATGGTTTTTGGGCGCCGGTCAAACCCACTTGGGGTGTGGACAACCGCACCGCCAGCTTTCGCGTCATTGCCGGTTCACCCAAGTCGACCCGCTTGGAAACCCGCTGCCCCGGCGCTGACGTGAACCCTTACCTGGCGATGGCGGCCGTCATCGCTGCAGGCTTGGATGGGGTGGAAAAAGGACTCAAGCTAAAAGCCCCGGCGATTACCGGCACCAACCAAGGCGCAGAAAACATTGCGCGCGCACCGCGCACCTTGATAGAGACCACACGCAATTTCCGCGAATCCACCATCGCCCGCGACTGGCTGGGCGACACCTTTGTCGACCACTTCGCCGCCACCCGCGAATGGGAGTGGCGCCAGTGGCTCGATGGCGTGACCGATTGGGAACTGAAACGTTATTTCGAGATCATTTAAGGCCGCGGCGCGTAATCCACGCCGGATAAACCAGGCACTATTAGGAATATTTTTTAAGCATCTTTCTATGAGTATCACTTCTTTTTCCTTTCCCACCCCCATCCGTTTCGGCGCGGGCGCACGCAAACTAGTCGCCGCTCATTTGCTGGAGCAAGGCCTCAAACGCCCACTCATCGTGACCGACCGGGCGCTTGGCGCGCTGCCGGTATTAGCCGAATTTCAATCGCATTTGGCGGGACTGGACGTGGTAGTTTTTTCTGGCGTTTTTGGCAACCCAACCTGTAGCCAGGTGATGGATGGCGCGGCAAGCTACAAGGCGCATAAGGCCGACTGCATCATCGGCTTTGGCGGCGGTGCGGCGCTGGATGTGGCCAAGGTGGTGGGCATTGCCGGCACGCACGAGGGCGACATTTTGGAATACGTGTGGGACCATCCGCAGGTGCGCTCTATTAGCGCGACGCTGCCCTACTTTGTGGCCCTACCCACCACTTCGGGCACCGGCTCGGAAGTGGGCCGCTCCAGCGTGGTCAGCGAGAACGACACGCACTTAAAGCGCGTTGTTTTCAGCCCGAAAATTTTGGCGCGCATAGTGTTTGCGGACCCCGAACTCACCCTGGGCCTGCCTGCCCATGTCACCGCTGCAACAGGCATGGACGCACTGACCCACAATATCGAGAGCTATCTCTCCCCGGCCTACCATCCCTTGTGCGATGGCATCGCGCTGGAGGGCACGCGCATCGCCGCCGCTGCGCTGCAGACCGCAGTGAAAGAGCCTGGCAATCTGCAGGCCCGCAGCGACATGATGATGTCCTCCATGATGGGCGCGATTGCCTTCCAAAAGGACTTGGGCGCGGTGCATTCCTGCGCACATGCACTAGGTGCGGTATGCGACCTGCACCACGGCTTGGCGAATGCCTTGATGATCGATACCGTGCTGGCTTGGAATCACGAAGCGGTACCCGCCAAATTTGACGAACTCGCGCATGTGTGTGGTGTCGCCGGTGGCGGCAAAGCATTTGTGCCTTGGCTCAAAGCGCTCAAGACCAGCATCGGCATTAGCGGCGGCTTAGCGGTCCATGGCGTCAAAGAAGATCATATCGCCCGCTTAGTGCAAATTGCCCAGGCCGATATTTGCCACCAGACCAATCCGCGCCCCTGTACGGCGGCCGATTTTGAACGCCTGTTCCGTCAGGCCTTGTAAGCTGCGCTTGGTAAACCCGGTTGTGCTCTTATCCAAGGCGTCGGCATCGCCCATGCGGTTGGAGCGCGAAGGTTCCAAGCCAATTACCCGCACTTTGTAACCCTCTAATTATTCTTTGCATTGACCATGTCTGACCGTCCCAAGATTGGCGTGAGCGCCTGTTTTCTATACCCCGATTCCAACCGCCCGGCCTTTGCCAGAAAAACCTTGCAGTACCTAGAGCAATCGGTGCCGCACTGGGTCATGGCCGGTGGCGCCATGCCAGTCATGGTGCCGGCGCTGGTCGGCGATACCGCCCGTGGCGACGTTACTGCGGAGCATTATGCGCAGTGGCTAGACGGCCTGGTGCTGCATGGCGGCGTGGATATGTCGCCCACCAGCTACGGCGAAGAACCACTGGACCCGCGCTGGGCTGGTGACCGCGCGCGCGACCTCTATGAAATGGAATTGGTACGTGCTTTTGTGGCCGCAGGCAAACCGGTGTTTGGGATTTGCCGGGGACTGCAACTGATTAATGTGAGCTACGGCGGCACGCTTTACCAAGACATCAGCACCCAAAAACCAGAGGCCCTGGTACACCGCGACGGCGAGGCCTACGACCGGCTTTTTCATGATGTCCAGCTGGTGCCAGGTACGCGCCTGGAGACGCTGCTCAGCCAAAACAGCAGCCGCAAAATCAACAGCATCCACCACCAGGGTATCAAAGACCTGGCGCCCGGTTTTGTGGCGGAAGCGCTGTGCCCGGACGACGGCACTATCGAAGCGATACGCCACAGTGGCGATGCATGGGTTGCGGCAGTGCAATGGCACCCCGAATTTCATAAGCCCGAATACGGCGTCATGGACGACAGCGCGCTCCTGCATGATTTTTTGCAAGCGGCACGCGCTGCACGCGTTTAATTTTTTTCCAGCTTTGTTTTTCTATCGAGTACTGCATGAGCACCCTGTCTATCTTCAATCCAGCCAACGGCCAACTAGTCAACACCTTGCCTTCTGACGATGCCGCCAGCGTAGCCGCCAAAGCCACTACCGCGCGCGCCGCGCAAGCCGCTTGGGCTGTCACACCGCTGGCCGCACGCAAAAGCTGCGTAGAAAAATTCCGCGCAAGCGTGGTGCAAGACATGGACGCACTAGCCCTGACCATGACACGCGAAACCGGCAAGCCGATGCAACTTTCGCGCAATGAACTCAATGGCCTGCTCGGTCGTATTGATTTTTTTCTAGCGCAGGTCGATGGCTGCTTGGCCACCGAAACCGTCATGTCTGAGGGCGGTATGACCGAGCAAATCGAGCACATTCCCTTAGGCGTCGTTGCCAATATCTCGGCCTGGAATTACCCTTGGTTTGTCGGTTGCAACGTGATTCTTCCTGCGCTCTTGACCGGTAACGCGGTGCTCTACAAACCCAGCGAGTACGCCACCAACACGGGCTTAGCAATTGCCCGACTGCTGCACCAGGCCGGTGTGCCGCAGGACGTGATGGTGTGTTTGGTGGGCGGCGGCGAAGTCGGTCAGGCTTTATTGCAACAACAGATTGACGGCGTGTTTTTTACCGGCTCGGTTGCCACCGGCGCGCGCATCGCGCAAGCGGTGGGCAATCGCTTTATCAAGCTGCAACTCGAACTCGGCGGAAAAGACCCGACTTATGTCTGCGATGACGCCAACCCGGAAAACGCCGCTGAATCCTTGGCCGATGGCGCGATGTACAACACCGGACAAAGCTGCTGCTCCGTGGAGCGCATTTATGTGCACGAAAAAATTTACGACGCCTTTGTGGCCCGCTTTGTGGCTACTGTCAATGGCATGAAGAGCGGCGATACCGAAAACGCAGATACTTATGTCGGCGCCATCACCCGCGCGCCGCAGCTTGCGGTGCTGGAAGCGCAAGTGACCGACGCGCTGTCCAAAGGTGCCACGCTGCTCACCGGCGGCAAGCGCGGCCCCGCACCCGGCAACTGGTTTGCGCCAACGGTGCTGGTCAATGTGAACCACAGTATGGAACTGATGCGCGAAGAAAGCTTTGGTCCCATCATTGGCATCCAAAAAGTCAGCAGCGATGCGCAAGCCGTGCAACTCATGAACGACACCCGCTACGGCCTGACCGCCGGCGTGTACACACCAGACCAGGCGCGCGCGCAGCGCCTATTGGCGCAGGTGAATGCCGGCACGGTGTACTGGAATTGCTGCGACCGCGTCAGCCCGCGCCTGCCGTGGAGCGGCCGTGGCGACTCCGGCGTGGGCCTGACTTTGTCACGCGAAGGTATCAGCACCTTTACGCGGCCTAAAGCTTGGCATTTGCGCAGCGTGTAGACGGTGATTGACGGCTTCACTGGCTTAGCCAGCGCAACGCATTGGCAATCCAATTTGTTACTTAGCGATGCAAGCTGCCTTTTAGGGGCTTTGCCCATGCAACAAGCCCTGCGCGACCACGCAAGCGGCGTCTTCTGAGAAATCGCGCGCTTCTATCCGCTGTATCACCTCATCCAGCGACAGGCATTCAAAGCCGCTTACCTCGCCATCGGTGTTGTAGGGCTGCACATCCAGCGGAATTTGTAAGTTAAACACCAGCAGCGTTTCCTCGTGCCAGCCCTCGGCTTCCATGCGCGCGGTGGTGATGTGGCCGACGGGCTGCACTTGCCGCGCCAGGCTTTCGGGTAAGCCCGCTTCCTCGTACAACTCGCGCAGCGCGCAGTCCAGCGCGGTTTCACCTACTGGCAAGCCACCGGCTGCTAAGTTGTCCAAGCGGCCCGGATCGGTAGCTTTACTCAAAGCGCGCCGCCCGCACCACATACGCCCGTCCGGCGTAAAGCCATTGATATGCACTGCGTGGCTTTGCAAACCCAAAAATCGAAAGGCCGCGCGCTCCAGCCTGAAGTGCTCGGGCAAACCGGGGTGCGGCTGACCACCGGTATCGCCCCAGTAGCTGTACTGCTCATTGCGCCATCCGCAAATCAGCCCTTGCGCATGCAAGCGCTCCGCCGCCGCCTGCAAGGCCTGCGAACGCTGCGCCACCGGCCAATGCGCTGCCTGCCAAATACGCTGCGCGCCGCTGAGCACCGTGCCCATCAGTTCACGGGCCAGCGCTTCGTCGTGCCCAGCGGCGAGCCAGCCTAGGGGCAAGTTGCCCAAGCACCAGCGCCGCGCATCGGGCGGGGGCGTATGGCGGGCGCTCTGCAAAGTCTGGCGCAAGTGTGCTTTTTGGCTATGGCTGAGTAAGTACATAGTTAAGCGATTCGCGCTACGAAAGATCGAATTCTGAGCATCGTAATACCTGGACAGAAACCTATCCTAGGCGCTCGCGCGTAAAGGGTGATGCACCTTGTTGATTTACACCACCCGAGCAGTTGTCAGAACCACAACGGCTGCTATTCATACGACATACGCGTGGCCATACGCTAGGGAATTTGCTGTATTCCTTCACGAACAACGACAATAGCCCCATGCGACCCAAATCCTTCGCCGCCAAGCCTGCGCCTAAGCCGCGCGTAGTGGACAAGCTCAGCCACCAGGTGCGCATCATCGGGGGCATGTGGAAGCGCACCAAGCTCAAAGTGGTGGATGCGGCGGGCTTGCGGCCTACGCCCGATAGGGTGCGCGAGACCTTATTTAACTGGCTGGGCCAGGATTTGCAGGGCCTGCGCTGCCTGGACGCTTTTGCCGGTACTGGCGCGCTGGGCTTTGAAGCCGCCTCACGCGGCGCGGCACATGTCACCTTGGTAGAGCAGGAATCGCAGTTAGTCGAGCAACTCAAACGCACGCAGACGCAGTTGGATGCGCAAGCGGTCAGCATCCAGCGCGGCGATGGCCTGGCCGCTTTGCGGCACGCGGCGGCGGGCAGTTTGCACTTGGTTTTTTTGGACCCGCCCTTTGCCTCTAATTTGTGGGAAGGCGCCCTGACTGCAGCACGCAAAGCGATTGCGCCTAATGGTCAGGTTTATCTGGAAGCGCCCGTAGCCTGGGGCGCCGAGGCGCTGGGCGCGTTGGGTTGGTCGTTGCACCGGCACCTTAAAGCCGGCGCGGTACACGCCCATGTGCTGCGCCCTCTGGCCGCTGAATCGCATGCCACGGCGGCTATGGCCATTGCCGGCCATCCGCCAACAAGCCCGTCTTTAGCCCAAACCGCAGGAGCGCAGCCATGAGTACGATTGCCGTCTATCCCGGAACCTTTGACCCCATGACCTTAGGCCATCAAGACTTGATTCGCCGTGGCGCGGCGCTGTTTGGCACCATCATCGTGGCCGTGGCCACGGCACACCACAAAAAAACTCTGTTCAGCCTGGACGAGCGGCTCGACATGGTGCGCGAAGTGGTAGCTCCGCTGGGCAATGTCAGCGTGTTGCCTTTTACAGGCTTGGTGCGCGATTTCGCGGTGGCACAAAACGCCAAGGCCATGCTGCGCGGCGTGCGCTCGGTGACCGACTTTGATTTTGAAGCCCAGCTGGCGGGCATGAACCGCGCGTTGGCGCCAGACATCGAGACCGTGTTTCTGACGCCCGACAGCCGCTACCAGTTCATCAGCAGCACGCTGGTGCGCGAAATCGCCAGCCTGCAAGGCGATGTGGCGCAGTTCGTGGCGCGCCCGGTTCTTGCACGTTTGCAGGCCAAATTACAGAGCGGGAAATAAGGCGACACGCATGGCCTTGATCATTACCGACGAGTGCATTAACTGCGACGTCTGCGAGCCCGAATGCCCCAATGAGGCCATCTACATGGGGCCGGAGATTTACCAAATTTATCCTGAAAAATGCACCGAATGTGTAGGCCATTTTGATGAGCCCCAATGCGTGCAAGTCTGTCCAGTGGCCTGCATTCCGGTAGACCCGGCGCATACCGAAAGCCACGAAACCCTGTGGGAAAAATACCGACGTTTGCAGGCAGCTGGCGCCTGACTGCGCTGCGCAACGAAGCACTGCGTACCTACGCGCATCAACGCGTCTAAGGGCTTTTGGGAGCCTTCGCCGCAGAAACGGTATTTTTCGGCGGCTTGGCGCTGCGCACCGTGAACACGTCCTCTCGCTGTTTTTTGTGTGGCTTCAGTACCACCGCCTCCTGGGCATGTTGCGAACGCTCCGCGGGTTTGGCATCGGTGACGCGTTTTTTGTCTTGCGCAGCCTCCCGTTGTGCTTGTGCCTGCATGCGCTTGGCCTCCACCGCCTCGGATTGCATGCGCGACTTTTCCATCTGCTCGGCCAAGGCGCCCTCTTTGACGGTCAAGCTTTGAGCCTCGGATTTTTGCGCCGCAGTGCGTGCATCGCCAGCGTTCACTGTCACACCGTTCGGGCAAGGTGTGTCGCGGTATTCATTACCGCAACGGTACAAAGTTTGCGCAGGTAGCTGCGCGCAAAACGTGGCCAGCGCAAGCCCGGAAATTAAAAAATAGCGCATGCGTCCTCCCTGATACATTCTTCACAATACGGGCCCGGTGCTCTGCGGCACCTGGGCTTAGGCTGTGGATTCGGGCGGCGCGCTGGGCGCTGCGTTCTCCACAGGTTTGGCAAGTTTAGCCCGAGGTGGCGCGCTTGTGTGAATTTGCAGCATGGCTTTGTTCATATCCCCGGCCACCAAAGCCGGTACCGCGGTAAGGGCGCGGTCTATGCATTGGTCAATAGCAATGCGATGGTCCAGAATGGGCTTTTTTAGCACCCAGTGCACCACTTCGGCTTTGTCGCCCGGATGGCCAATGCCCAGGCGCAAGCGCCAGTAGTCACCGGTGCCCATTTGGGCGTGAATATCGCGCAAGCCGTTATGACCGGCATGGCTGCCGCCGAATTTGAGTTTGGCATGGCCCGGTGGCAAATCCAGCTCGTCATGAACCACCAGTATCTGGTCGGGCTCGATTTTGAAAAATCGCGCCAGGGCGCCCACCGATTTACCCGACAAATTCATGAAAGTATGTGGTTGCAATAGCCAAACGTTTTCGCCCTGAATGCTGACCCTTGCCACCAGGCCGTAGTAATTGCGGTCGAACTGCAATTCGGTTTTCCATAGCCGGGCCAGGCCGTCGATAAACCAAAAGCCCGCGTTATGGCGGGTGTCTTCATATTGAGGACCCGGATTTCCCAGGCCGACCCATAGTTTGATCATGCGGTAGCTCACGGTTTGCGCTCTTCGCACCGCGCGCAAAAACGGCGGTGCGCCATAGTAGAGCAAAGCCTTGGCCCCAGCAAAAAGGCCCGCTTGCGCGGGCCCGTTTGCTAAAGCGCCAAGGGGCTCTTATTTTTTCGGCTTGGCCGCAGCCTTGCCTTTAGCAGGTGCCGCAGCGGCAGCGGGTGCTTCGATGACTTCTGCCACCGGCGTCACAACCGAGACGATGACCGGATTTTCCTTGCCACGGGTAACCGCCGTCACGCCTTGGGGCAAGCTCATGTCATTGACGTGCAACGAGGTGCCTTTCTTGAGGCTGCTCAGGTCCACGGCGATGAACTCGGGCAGGTCTGCGGGCAAGCAGGTAATTTCCAGTTCGTTGACGATGTGGTTGATCAAGCAAGCGTCCAGCTTAACGGCGGGCGAATTTTCTTCACCGCTAAAGTGCAGCGGGACTTTCATTTGCAGCTTGGTGGTGGCTTCCACGCGCTGGAAATCGATGTGCAAAATCAATTGCTTGAAGGGGTGCATTTGCACATTGCGCAAGAGCACTTTGCTCTCGGTGCCATTGAGTTCCATGTCCAAAATCGAGGCATGGAAAGCTTCTTTTTTGATGGCGTGCCACAGTGCGTTGTGGTCTAGTTCGATGGGGGTAGCCGGGGTGCTTCCGCCATACACAATTCCGGGCGTGCGACCG
>CANJXV010000012.1 GCA_947478935.1 Comamonadaceae bacterium | reverse complement strand
GCCATCAGTTGCGGGCTGATGCGCAAAGCGCTGTTCACCGAACCGGCTGCCGGAAGTACCTCATCAAAGGCCAACAAGCTGCGGTCCAAATAGACCGGCAAATCGGTGGCCAGGCCAAATGGGCAAACGCCGCCGACCGGGTGCCCGGTTAGCGCCTCCACTTGGTCGAGTGCCAGCATCTTGCCCTTGCCAAATGCAGTTTTGAATTTGGTGTTGTCGATACGCGCATCACCACTGGCAACCAGCAAAAACACCTTGCTGTCGGCCAGCTTAAAAGCCAGCGTCTTGGCAATACGACCAGGCTCCACCCCATGGGCCTGCGCGGCCAGGGCTACGGTGGAGGTGATCGCCTCCAACTCCACTATCGGCATCTTGATCTGGTGCGCCTCAAAGAAGGCGCGCACGGACGCAACGCTCATACGCCTTGCGCCAATTCAAGTACCCGCAACATAAGGATTGGTGTCACGTTCCACGCCAAAACTACTTTCGGGGCCGTGGCCTGGAATAAAGATGGTCTGATTGCCCATAGGCCATAAACGGTGGGTGATGCTGTGCATCAAATCGGCATGGTTGCCCTGCGGAAAATCGGTCCGGCCTACGCTACCTGCAAACAAAACGTCGCCCACAAACGCTCGGTTCATTTCCGCCGAATAAAACACCACATGCCCGGGCGTGTGGCCGGGGCAGTGGCGCACTTGCAGCACGTGCTCGCCCAGGCTAACGGTGTCGCCATCTTTGAGCCAGCGCGTGGGCTTGAAAGGCCGCGCCGGGGGGAATCCGTAGGTAGCGGCCGCCATAGGCAGGCCGTCAATCCAAAACTGATCGCCCGGATGCGGCCCGATGATGGGCAGGCCTAAGCGGTCGGCCAGGTCTTGCGTCGCCGCAGCATGGTCCACATGCGCATGGGTAATCCAGATTTGCTCCAAGGTCACGCCCAGGTTTTTGGCGGTGGCAATCAACAAGTCCAGATCACCACCGGGATCGATGATGGCCGCCTTGTGGGTCTGGTCGCACCAAACGATGGAGCAGTTTTGCTCAAACGGAGTAACAGGGACGGTTTCGTAGTGAAGCATGGATGGAGTTTATCCACTGCGCATGCAAAGGCCCGGCTTTGACAACTGCTGCCGTGCTGCGTACAGGCAAACCAGTGCCGCATTTGCAATGGCGTAGGCACGTCTAGGGCCGGGGCGCTTGCACAACGGCATGCACTGCATCTGCGCAGGATTGCGCGTCATGCCTTGCGCCAAGCCACCGAGCAAACCGAACCGCTGACCGCTTACTTCACTACACCCGAAAAATTGCGGGCGCCGCCGCAAATCGGCTGATCGTCGTCGCGTGCGACATGGTTGGCGCCAGGGGGAAGGGCACAATCGGCGCTGTTAATCAAGCGCCATGTCTAGCCAGCCCCTTCCGAATTCCCCGCAACCTACTGTCGAGTCCTTTGCCCGCATTGCCGGCCTGGAGGCCTTGTGCCGGGGCTGTACTTTGTCGGTATTTCCCTTGCTGCTGTACCGGGCCTGGGGTAGCGCACAACTGGTTTCAGAGATTTATTTTTGTGTTGGTTTGGCATCTTTGTTGGCAGCGCTTTTGGTACCGGCATTGGTGCGTGTTTTTACACGTCGGCAGGTGTATTTGGGCGCCGTGAGTTTGTACCTGGTGGCCTCGGCTTTGGGTATCTTGCAAGGCAAATGGACGACTTTGGCACTTTTGTGCGCCATCATTGCCGCAGCCATTTCCTTTGTTTGTTACAACAGCTATGTGCTGGACCACCTGGAAAAAACCGACTTCAGCCGCCTGGAAACCATGCGCCTGTTTTATGGCGGCGCCGGTTGGGTGGTGGGGCCGTTTGCCGGGGTTTGGTTGTTGTCAGTTTGGGGGGGTGCACCGTTTGTATTGCTGGCGGGGGCTGCAAGTTGGATGGCCTGGATGATTTGGAAAACGCCGCTAGGCGATGGCAAGTTTTTGGCCCGAAGCGCTGGTAGCGGCGCACTAGCGGCGCATGATTCGCGCCGGGCCAATCCTTTGGCGCTCATCGTCCGTTTTTTTTCTCAGCCCCGATTGGTAACTGGCTGGTTGATACCGTTAGTGCGCTCGTGCGGTTGGTGGATGTTTTTTGTCTATTTAGGTATTTTCGCGGTGGAAAACAAACTGGGTGAACAAGTGGGCGGTATCGCCAGCTCGGTCGCCAATATGGGGCTTTTTCTAGCGCCTTTGATGCTGGTATGGATGCAAAGACGCTCGGTGCGCACCGCCATCCGCGTCGGTTGCCTGGGCGCCAGTGCATGCTACCTGGCGGCGGCCGCGCTATCGCATTGGCCCTGGGCGACGATAGGCTGCTTATTAGCGGGCACGGTGTTTCTGGTTTTGCTCGATACCTGTGCCGGGCTGCCTTTTTTAATGTCCGTCAAACCCTCTGAGCGCACGGAAATGTCGGCCGTGTATTCCAGCTTTCGCGACGTCTCGGGCATTGTGTCCCCGGCGGTGGCTTGGTTGGTGCTGCAGTTTGCGCCGGTAGTAGGTGTATTCGCCGTTGGCGCGCTTATTTTGCTGGGCGCCTGGTGGCTGGCGGGGCAATTGCACCCGGAGCTTGGCGTGCCGGGCGCAGAGCGGATACGCAATACCGCTTAGCGAACACCCGGGTGGGTTAGCGTGATTCACGCCTCAGACATAAAAGCTATGGCCTTGACGCCCCGCACGAGGCGCATCTTTTGCAGGCACTCATGGGCGCCAAGATGCTTGCAAGCCTGTCCGCTTTCAGTCGCATCTCTAGCCTCAGAGCTAACTTTGGGTGTTTGCCACTGAAAGCCTGTTGGTCTAAAACTGGATACGCCCACGCAGCATGTCCCACCACATGCGCCAGTCGCCCATGAAACTAAACAGCGGGTACTTGAAAGTGGCTGGGCGGTTGTGCTCAAAAAAGAAATGCCCCACCCAGGCAAAAGCGTAACCTTGTAGCAAAGACAAAGGAATGAGCCATGCATTAAGGGTCATGGCTGCGCTGGCGAAAAGTACCAGGCCGATGCTCGATCCCACAAAATGCAGGCGCCGCGAGGTGCGGTTTGCGTGCTCGCCCAAATAAAAGGGGTAAAACTCGGTAAAGGTTTGAATCCGGGTTGCGTCAGGCATGGCCATCTCCATCGGGTGGGCGTGCATCATAAATGCAGTCCGTCACCATAGATATGGCCTAATGGCTCAGCGCAAATGTCGGTGTTTTCGCAGGACAATGCCACTTTTGCCCCGCCGCTAACATCATGCCCATTTCCCCTGATAAAAATCGCACTGACGACACCCGCATCCGCGCAGTGAGGCCCTTGATCGCACCCGCCCTCCTCCAAGAACAGTTACCCGCCACCGAAGCCGTTCTGGCCCGCGTAGAACACAGCCGGCAGGCGATTTGCGATGTTTTGCATGGGCGCGATGACCGGCTATTGGTGGTGGTTGGACCCTGCTCCATCCACGACCATGACCAGGCCATGGCCTATGCGCACTGGCTTCAGGGGCAATCCACGACGCATGCGGAAGATCTGCTGATCGTAATGCGCTGCTACTTTGAAAAACCACGCACCACGGTGGGCTGGAAAGGTTATATCAATGACCCGCACATGGACGGTAGCTTTTCGATCAATGAAGGTTTGGCCTTAGCGCGCGGTTTATTGCTTGATATTGTCAACGCAGGTTTGGCCGTGGGTACCGAGTTTTTGGATTTGCTCAGCCCGCAGTACATCAGCGATTTGGTGAGCTGGGGCGCCATAGGCGCGCGCACCACAGAAAGCCAAAGCCATCGCCAATTGGCCAGCGGCTTGAGTTGCCCCGTAGGGTTTAAAAACGGCACCGATGGCGGCGTGAAGGTGGCCGTCGATGCCATGCTCGCAGCGCAATCGGCGCATGCTTTTATGGGTATGACCAAATGGGGCCAGGCCGCGGTGTTTGAAACCCAGGGCAATGTCGATTGCCATGTTATTTTGCGCGGCGGCAAGCAGCCCAATTACAGCGCTGTCGATGTGCAAGCTGCTTGCAGTTTGCTAGAAGCATCAGGTTTACGCCCGCAGTTAATGATTGACGTATCGCACGCTAACAGCAGCAAACAATATGCGCGGCAGGTCGAAGTAGCGCAAGCAGTTGCCGATCAGATTGCAGCAGGTGATGCGCGCATTACCGGGCTGATGATTGAAAGCCACCTGCGAGAAGGGCGTCAGGACAAGGTGGCGGGGAAAGCTTTAGAACACGGGGTTTCAGTAACAGACGCTTGCATCAGCACGGCGCAAACAGCGCCGGTTTTGCAGAGCTTGGCAATGGCGGTGCGTAAGCGGCGCGCTATGGCGCGCTCGGGCACTTAAATATCAACCAGCGGTACGACGCGGCACCATGGGGCCACGACCTTCGATGTGGCGGAAATTGATACGGCCTTTGCTCAAATCGTAAGGCGATAGCTCCAACGACACGCGATCGCCCGCAAGGATGCGGATGTGATTTTTGCGCATTTTTCCAGCGGAATATGCAATCAACTGGTGACCGTTATCCAGCGTGACACGAAAACGGGTATCAGGTAACACCTCGTTCACAATGCCCATCATTTCAATTAACTCTTCTTTTGCCATAGGGTTTCCTTTACTCTCAATGCGGATTGTGGCATGTTCGGGGGGGGCTTAGGGACTACCGATTGCGCTATGGGCCCAACCAATGCCTTGCTCCAACGCATATTGTGCAGCTGCATCTTGGCTTTGGAACACCGGGGTAAAACGCATCACGCGGTCGGTGCTAGCCTGGCCCTGGCCGCTAGCGATCGACACCTGGGCGCAAAATTGGCCTGCGCCAAGGCGTGCCGGCAAGGCGGCAATTCGGTATTTACCGATAGTGGTCGCAGCTTCTTGGGCTGCTGAAAATTGTCTGTACATCATGAAATTAGAAATTCACCGCGCTCGGCAGGGCGCATGTGATAAGGGAAAGAAAAGTCGCTAATCAGGGGTAAAACCCTGTTGTGGCATCGACTAGCAGATGCTTGGCACCATCCTCTGCCGGGAAGGTGCTGGGCGTGCGGGACGCTGTGTCTGCGCACCGAATGTAACACGCGAACATGAAAGCCTAAGATGTGAGGACTGCGCGGGCGGTGGCTGCACCAGCCCACCTTACTGTTTTCACTGGCACGTCCCGGGCCCCGGGAGATACAGGTAATTGATGAAACTCGACCGTTTTGACCAACAAATTCTTCAGGTGCTGCAGGAAGATGGCCGCATCAACAACCAGGACTTGGCCGACCGCATCGGCTTATCGCCTTCTCCTTGTTTGCGTCGGGTCCGCGCTTTAGAAGAAGCAGGTTTGATTGTGGGCTACCGGGCGCATCTTGATGCGCGTAAATTGGGTTTGACCTTGATCGCGCTCATCCATATTTCTATGGATGTCCACACGCCCGAGCGCTTTGCTAATTTTGAAGCTGAAATTGCGGTAGTACCCGAGGTCTTGGAATGCCTGCTGATCACCGGCCAAGAAGCTGATTACCAACTCAAAGTTATTGTGCGCGACATGGACCACTACCAATCGCTGCTACTGCAACGCATTACCCGTATCGCTGGTGTGACCGGAGTACATTCGAGTTTTGTGCTTCGCCGGGTATTGGACAAAACGGCGGTGGTAGTCGCCACCGGCTCGGTCTGAAAGCTTAGCGCACGTCTGGCAACTCAATCTTGACTTCAAGCACCTCGAGATTGTCTTGGCGCTCTAGCTGCACCTTAATGTCATTGGGATTGATCTTGATGTATTTACTGATCACCGCGATCAAATCGCGCTGTAAATCGGCCATGTAATCGGGCTCGGACGCATTACGACCGGTTCGCTCGTGGGCAAGTATGAGTTGCAGGCGTTCTTTGGCAACACTGGCAGTTTTTTTCTTCTCACCCAACAAAAAAGAGAGAAAGGACATACGCTTAGTTCCCACCAAATAAACGCTTAAAAAAGCCAGGTTTCACTGCTTCGGTAAAGCGCATGGGTTTGTCCTCGCCCAAGAAGCGGTCAATCACGTCCTTGTAGGCCTCAGCGACTTCGCTACCAGCCATATGCACAGCGGGTACGCCTTGGTTAGACGCTTGCAACACGGTTTCGCTCTCGGGGATCACGCCAATGAGTTTGATACGCAAAATATCCTGGATATCTTCCAAGGACAGCATTTGCCCTTGATCCACGCGCGCCGGGTTATAGCGGGTAATGAGCAAATGCTCTTTGATAGGTTCCAATCCCTCAATAGCACGCTTGGTTTTACTCGCCAACATTCCCAAAATACGGTCTGAATCGCGTACCGAGGAGACTTCAGGGTTGGTCACCACCAGCGCTTCATCGGCGTAATGCATAGCCATCAAGGCACCGGTTTCAATGCCGGCGGGCGAATCGCAGACAATGAATTCAAAGTCCATGGCGATCAGATCATTGAGCACTTTTTCAACGCCTTCCTGCGTCAGCGCATCTTTATCGCGGGTTTGGGATGCGGCCAACACATACAGGTTTTCACATTGCTTATCTTTAATCAATGCCTGGTGCAAATTGGCTTCGCCGCTGATGACGTTGATCAAGTCATAAACGACGCGACGCTCGCAACCCATGATCAGGTCCAAATTGCGTAGGCCTACATCAAAGTCAATAACTGCTGTTTTGTGCCCACGCAGGGCCAGGCCAGTTGCAAAACTGGCGCTGGTCGTTGTTTTACCAACACCGCCCTTGCCAGAAGTGACCACAATAATTTTTGCCATGAAGAGCTATCTTTCCAAAGAAAAGGTCAATACGTTGAATTTTACGTTTTCAACGCTTCAATAATAATTTTTTCTTTTCCGTCATCACTTAATCGCACTTGCGCTGGTTTGCCCAGCACATCGGGACCGAGTTCCTGCTCGGTAGTACGGTACACGCCAGCAATGGACACCAGCTCCGGCTCCAGCGCCAGCGCAAATATGCGGGCTGAGGTATTGCCTCTGGCACCTGCCATCGCTTTACCACGCAGCGGCGCATACACATGAATATTGCCGTCTGCGATGACTTCAGCACCCCGATTCACCATAGCCATCACTATCAAATCTGCACCCCGGGCATAGACTTTCTGGCCTGAACGCAATGGCTTGTTGACGACCATCGTAGGGTTGGCGCCTTCTCTGACGACAGGAGGGGCAATTGCCGGGCTTGGTGCCGGGTTGGATGGCTTGGCCAGTGTTGCAGCCGGTGCGACTACGGGTAGCACTGGTGCGGGGTTTGATTTCGATGTTGCCGGACGGCGGATATCAGGGGGCGCTTCTGGGATACCTGATTTTTTGGCCACGGCCAGACTGCCATCATCCAAACCGCGTACCGCACTGGCCACCAAACGGCATTGGCTCAGAGTATTGAGTAGCAAATTCCATTGTGGATGGGGGAGACTTAGACCGGCTTGGCTGAAGTCCAGGACCACGCCATCGGTGTCAAAAAATTCTGGGCTCTCGCCATTGGGACCAAATTTTTTAAGCAATTCGGCAGCAAGCTTGGCTAAGTCGGGAGTTTTGATCAGCAGCGCAACGAGTGTTAGTTGTGCGCTTTTGAGTTCAAACGCAGGGGCGTCACTGGCAGAAAAAGCGAGATCTGGTTGAACCGGCATGGTGTGCTGCACAGAGGTGAAAGCAAAAAACAAATTTTACCTGACGAAATATCAAAGGCTTCTATGAACGGTTCTTATGGTTACGTTAATTGAGATTTATCCACCGGATGCTTGCGTTCTATGCTTTCTCTATTTCTTTGTTTTAAATTAGTAGTAGTAGATAGAGCCCGTCTTATTTCTGGTAAAAGTGGTTTTTTACTTTACAGATCAACAGCTTATATTGATGTGTAGTATGTGCATGAGGTGCATGAAAGCAGTTGCTTGGATATGAATAACACTATGGTTTCACGCGAGCTTGTGGATAAGTCATTAGTTATTCTATTTTTATGCACAGCCTTGTTCATCCGTGGCTCGGGGCGTATGCTTGCACTCTAGCTGTATACCAAAGGATGTCTATGTTGTTTTTAGTGTTTGGATTATTGGTATTTTTGGGTACTCATTCGATGCGCATCAATACAGATGGTTTGCGTGAGCGCTTGATCGAAGGAGTAGGTATTGCACGTTTTAAGGCGGCGTACTCCTTAGTCTCCTTGTTTGGGTTTGCAATGGTGGTGTACGGTTTTGGTGTTGCACGTGATGCGCCAATTGTGCTGTGGACGCCATTACCGGCGATGAAGCATCTGGCTTATTTTTTAACTTTGGTAGCTATGATTTTTATGGCAGCGGTATACGTTCCGCGCAATGCGATAAAAGCCAAGTTGCACCACCCAATGGTCTTGTCGGTAAAGGTTTGGGCATTGGCGCATGTACTGGCCAACGGTACCTTGGCGCATCTAGTTTTATTTGGCAGCTTGCTCGTGTGGAGTGTGTTGCTTTTCAGAGCATCCAGAGCGCGAGATAAGCGCAATCAAGTGGTCTATGCCTCTGGAAACATGGGCGCCACGGTCCTGACTTTAGAGATAGGTATAGCGATGTGGCTGATATTTGTTGGCTGGGCCCATGGCTGGCTCATAGGCGTACAAGTTATGTAGCAGACGATAAAAAAAAATAGCAAGGGCCATAATCGGGTTTTAGCGGAGTTTTCACTATGCCCAGAAATTTTTTAGATGAGTCGCGCGTCCATCCTTCGGTTCGCGAGACGGTCGCCAATCACCACCGTTATATGGTGGACCAGGTAGAAGCCGCTATTGCGAAGCATCCGGTTTTGGTAGTGGGTATGGCGCTAAACCCCATGCCTAAAAAAGCGCGCGCGGCTTTAGACGCAGCAGGTATTGCCCACGGTTACCTGGAGTTTGGCAGCTATTTCAATACGTGGCGTGAACGCAATGCGCTCAAGATGTGGACCGGCTGGCCTACGTTTCCCATGGTATTTGTCAAAGGCGTCTTGGTCGGTGGTGCGACTGATGTGCAAGCCTTAATCACCAGCGGTGAATTGAAAAAAATGCTGGCGTAAAAAACCCGGCAGTGCCGGGGTTTACTAATCGGTTTGTAACTATCCAGGCATCAACCGTGGTGCGGACCGTGTATCCAGCCAGGCATGGCTTTGGTGTCAAAGGTTTTTTTCTGCTCGGGTGTTAGTAGCGCATAAAAAACCTTCACCGCTGCCGCATGTTTGTCCATCTCGGCCACTCGAGCTTCGTGATGCTCATTCATCATCTGTTTCATTTTGTCTAGGCGATCGGGCATGCTGAGTTTTTCCATTTCAGCGCGATCGGGCCGTGGTGGGCGCGCCGGTGGCGTCATAGCGCTGGCCATTGCAGCCCAGGCGGGTTCTTGTTCCGGTGTAAGTTTGAGTGCGGCTTTCAGCCGCTGCATGTGGTACTTCATGCGCATGCCCATGTGCTCGGCATCTTTGCCTTGCATGGCGTGTATGCCGGGATTGGCAGCCTCGCCTTTGCGCGGGCTATTTTGGGCGCTGGCGTAACCGGTAAGTAAAGTCAGTGCAGCTGTCGTCAGCCATAAAGTAGTGCGGGTTTTCATGACACGATTCCTTTAGTCGTTCCGATACAGCGGGATGCTTTTTCGGATGGCCCTATAGTGCGCTGCGTGTATATGGCCCGTGTTGCGCCATGGCAAGTCTTTGTAAAGTTGGGCGGTTGCTGGGCGGGTCCGCGTTACTTTTGCTGGGATGGGCTGCAGAGCTTGACCGGCGTCAAGGCGCAACCGAATAGCCTTCCTCGACAATCGCCAGGCGCAGGGCCTCGCGTTCCTTGGTGGACTGCACTTTCACCAGGTTGTGATCCCGCTGGATCAGCACTTGGGCTTGTGGGTCTTGTTTTTGAACGGCTTTGGTCACTGCTTTTTCGCAATGGCCGCAGGTCATTCCGGTCACGGTAAATTCATAGTTCATGGCGCATCTTTCAAAACAGCGTGATAGCTACCTTCCATTGTGCATCGGCGCGGGCGTGATTTTTTGACGCACAACAAAGGCTTCTCTTATGCCTGATACAACAAGTACAAGCGCGCCGCTTTCCCTGGATATTGGCATTGGTGGCATGACATGCGCGTCGTGCGTCGGGCGGGTGGAAAAAGCGCTTTTGCGCGTCCCCGGTGTGCAAAGCGCCAGTGTTAATTTAGCTACCGAATCCGCGCGAGTGGCCTATGTTGCGAACCAAAACCCCGAAACGCCAGTGGACGCCTTGGTGCGCAGAGCGGTGCGCGATGCCGGCTATGAGCCCAAAGAATCGGACGATGCCCTGGATGCCCCCGAGCCCTCTGCCTGGGCAGGTTTTGGCCCCGTAGCTTGGGGTTTTGCCTTGTCCACTCCCTTGGTTTTGCCGATGCTCGGTGAGCTGGCGGGCTGGCATTGGATGCTGCCTGCGGCCTGGCAGTTTGTGCTGGCCACCCCGGTGCAATTTCTGCTGGGCGCGCGCTTTTATCGGGCTGCTTGGCACGCGGTACGCGCGGCCAGCGGCAATATGGATTTGCTGGTCGCTCTGGGTACTACGGCGGGGTGGGCTTTGTCGGTGTGGCTGTGGCTGCGTGCGCCGCAAGGGGCAATGGTGCATTTGTATTTCGAAGGTTCAGCCCTGGTGATTACGTTGGTGCTACTGGGTAAATGGCTGGAAGTGCGCGCCAAGCGCCAAACCACCTCGGCCATACGCGCTTTGCACGCCTTGCGTCCGGCGCGCGCGCATTGGTTGGGGCCGGATGGCGAAGTCGATGTGCCGGTGTCCGAGCTGCTGGTGGGCGATGTGGTGGTGGTTAAAGCCGGTGAGCGCTTTGCAGCCGATGGTCGGGTCAGCGAAGGCCAGACCCAGGCCGATGAATCTATGTTGACCGGCGAATCTATGCCCGTGACCAAAGACCTCGGGTCCCGCGTCCATGGTGGCAGCATTAATGGCGATGGCCGCGTGCTGGTGCGTCTGACGGCAGTGGGTACGCAAACCGTGTTGTCGCACATCATTCGTCTGGTGGAAGACGCGCAAGCCGCGAAAGCGCCGATACAGCGTCTGGTGGACCAGGTTAGCGCAGTGTTTGTTCCAGTGGTTTTGTTGGTAGCACTGGCCACGCTGGCGGGCTGGATGTTGGCGGGCCAGCCGCTGGAAGTGGCGCTGATCCGCGCTGTAGCGGTGCTGGTGATTGCCTGCCCTTGCGCGCTGGGCCTGGCGACGCCAGTGGCCATCATGTCCGGTACGGGTGTGGCGGCGAAGTACGGCATTTTGATTAAAGATGCAGAGGCGCTGGAGCTGGCGCACCGGGTGGATGTAGTGGCTTTTGACAAAACCGGTACTCTGACCGAGGGCCGTCCGCGGCTGACGCGTTTTGTGGTGTCTGACGCGCCGACCGTGGGCGCAGTAGGCGCCTCTTTGCCCTTACCTGGCGTGCTAGAGCACGAGTGGTTGCGCGTGTGTGCCAGCTTGCAAAGCGGTAGCGAACATCCACTGGCACGCGCTGTATTGGCCTATGCGAAAACGCAAGGCGTCAGCTGGGTTGCGCCGCAGGATGTGCAAGCTGTGCCTGGGCGGGGTAGTTTTGGCAAAGTCGATGGTCAAAACTATGCCTTGGGCAGCTGGCCCTGGATGCTGGAATTGCAAGGTGGCGGCGAGTCCCTTGACGCGTCGCTCCTAGGCGCGCAAGCGCGTGCGCTGCAAGCCCAGGGCAGCAGTGTGTCGGCCTTGGCTTGTTTACAAGACGGCCACTGGCACGTGTGCGCTTATATGGGTTTTAATGATGAGCCTAAAGCTGGGGCACAGGAAGCCATTGCTGGTTTGCGCGCCAAGGGCTTGCAAGTGGTCATGATTTCCGGGGACAACTGGGGCGCCGCGCGGGCGATGGCAGTGCGTCTGGGGCTCGATGCCAGCGAGGGCAGTGCCGAAGTGCTGGCCAGTGTCTTGCCCGGCGACAAAGCGCAGCGCGTGCGTGATTTAAAAACCGCAGACCATGGCGATAAACCGCATACCGTGGCCATGGTGGGCGACGGCGTAAACGATGCCCCAGCCCTGGCCGCTGCGGATGTGGGTATGGCCATGTCCAACCCCGACGGCGGCGGCACCGATGTGGCGATGCAGGCCGCGGGAATTACCTTGATGCGCGGCGATCCGCGATTGGTGCTTGCAGCCTTGGACATCTCCCGCCTGACGGTGGCAAAGATTCGGCAAAACCTGTTTTGGGCTTTTTTCTACAACGCAGCCGGAATTCCGCTGGCCGCTTTGGGCTATTTGCATCCGGTGCTGGCCGGTGGCGCCATGGCGCTAAGTTCGGTCAGCGTGATGGCCAACGCTTTGTTACTAAAGCGTTGGAAAGGGCCTTGATTAAGGCTTGAGCATCGGATAGTCGGTGTATCCCTTGTCGCCACCGCCATAAAACGTCATTCGGTCTGGCGTGTTGAGTGGGGCGCCCTGGCGCATGCGCTCTGTCAGGTCCGGGTTGGCGATAAATAAGCGCCCGAAGGACACGAGGTCCGCGCCTTCGGTCAAGGCTTTTTCGGCCAAGGCCTGGTCGTAGCCGTTGTTTACCATCCAGGCGCCTTGGCCGCCCGCATTGCGATAGGCCTGGCGCAACGCAGCGTAATCAAAAGGCCCGTCGCCTTGCTGGTAATCGCGTTCGGCAATCGTCGAGCCTTCAATTACATGCACATAAGCCAGACCCAGTGGCCCGAGTGCTTGCACCACGTGCGTGAATAAGGCCTTGGGTTCAGGATCAAAAGCATCGTTGGCTGGGGTGACCGGTGAGAGGCGCAGTGCGCAACGCGCCCCGCCAATTTCCTCGCACAAAGCCTGCATGACCTCGATCAGCAAGCGTGCGCGATGGGGCACTGTGCCGCCATAGGCGTCATCGCGGTGGTTGCTGCCCGAGCGTAAAAACTGGTCGATCAAATAGCCATTGGCCGCGTGCAGCTCCACACCGTCAAACCCGGCGGCTATCGCATTGCGCGCGGCGCGGCGGTAGTCTTGCACGATACCGGGTATTTCGTCGATGGCTAAAGCGCGCGGTGCTGATGTGGCCACAAACTTGGGCGCACCATCCTTGATGAGCACGGTCTTGGTGTTGGCGGTAATCGCCGATGGCGCGACCGGTGCCTGGCCTGCTGGCTGCAAGTCCACATGCGAGACACGCCCCACGTGCCAAAGCTGCATAAAGATATGCCCGCCTGCTGTGTGTACTGCTTCGGCGACGGGTTTCCAGGCCTCTACTTGTGCTTCGCTCCAAATGCCGGGCACATCGGAATAGCCTTGGGCTTGATGGCTGATAGCAGTAGCTTCGCTGATTATTAGGGCAGCACCTTGCTGCGGGTTTGCGCGCTGCGCGTAGTAGCGCGCCATGCCTGCGTTCGCCAAGGAGCCGGGCGCACGGTTGCGCGTTAAAGGCGCCATTACTAGGCGGTGCGGCAAAGTCATAGCGCCTACGCGCAGAGCTTCAAATAAATCGGTCATGGTGGCTTGTTTCCTGTCGCCGGTGTTGGTCTTGTCGCGAGCGCATTATTTGCTTTTAGAGGGCGCGGTGCAGGCCTCACAATCGGATGTGTTCTGAATTTCTTGGAGTGTATGTGCAAGCATCCCCAGGGCGCCTTTTCGCCCTCGCATTGGCTTTGTCCGTAGGGGCTGCGCTTTCATTGGGTATTACCCGCTTCGCTTATGGTTTGTTACTCCCCGCCATGCGCGAGGACCTGGCCTGGAGCTATACCTTGGCAGGCGCTATGAACACCGTCAACGCTGCTGGTTATTTGTTTGGCGCTTTGCTCGTGCCCTGGGCATTGCGCCGATGGGATCCGGTGCTGCTGTTGTCTCGCGGCGCGTTGGCGGCGACGGTATTTATGGCCTTGAGCGGTTTCTTTACCGATGCTTCGGTGCTGCTGCTGCAGCGTTTTCTTGCAGGGGTTGCCAGTGCCTCGGTGTTTGTCACTGGGGGTTTGTTGGCTGCGCGGCTGGGGGCCCGCGATCCGCAGCGCGCTGGTTGGTTACTAGGGGTGTATTACGGCGGTACCGGTGTGGGCATCACGGTGTCGGCGATCTTGGTGCCCGGGGCTTTGGAGTTTTTTGCGACGCAGCCGCATGGTTGGCGCTACGCCTGGTGGGTGATGGCGGCGGTGTGTTTTCTGGGTAGCGTGGTATTGCTTTGGCCTGCCAGACAGCTGGCCGATGGCGCACCTGCGGGCGAGCAGGCTAAGCGCAAACCTGTGGCTTTGCGGCCTTTGGTCTATGGCTTGGCGGGCTACGGCATGTTCGGCGTGGGCTATATCGGCTACATGACTTTTGTCGTGGCCTTGTTGCGCGCCGAGGGCAATAGCACGCAGTCCATCGTGGTCTTTTATGCCGTACTTGGCGTGGCGGTGATGGCGTCCTCGCGCGTATGGGCGCGTTTGCTGGACCGCGAAAAAGGCGGGCGTGCCATGGCCTTGCTCAATGGCTTACTGGGTATCGCCACGGTGTTACCGGCGGTGTCCGATAACTTCGCCGTGTTGATGTTTTCGGGCATCGTATTTGGTGGCGTGTTTTTATCTATCGTGGCCGCCAGTACTGCGCTGGTGCGGCACAACTTACCGCAACATCAATGGGCGACAGGCATCAGCGCGTTTACCGTGGTGTTTGCGGCGGGCCAAATTGCTGGGCCGATGATGGTGGGTTGGATTGCCGATGGCGAGGGTGGGCTGGCGCGGGGCTTGTTGGTTTCTGCGATGGCGCTGTGGGTGGGCGCGGGGTTGGCTTGGCGGCAGAAGCCGTTGGCTTTGGATGCAGCAAGTGCTGCTTAAGCACTTGGTTGTTGTGCTCAGCATGGTTGGATGGCACCCCTGGGGCTTTGAATATCGGTTTCGGCCTGTAGGCAGAGCTACTTTCTTATGCTTGGGCAAAAGAAAGTAACCAAAGAAAAGGCGAACCATATCCTTCTGTGTTTGACTTGCCGCAGGGTTTGCGCCTGCCGCGGGCCTTGCGGTACGTCGCCCGCGCTGCTACCGCAGCCGCGCCAAACACCAATCCACTGACTACGACCGCATCGTTGCCCAATCGTGGCCAACCAACCCGCACCGCAGCCTCCCACATCAACACCCGCATCCGGCCCAAAACAAGCAAATTGGCTGTTAAGGCTCCCCTTCACCCCGGCGGGGGTGAAGGGGCGGGGGGGAAGCAGCGGGCAAATCATCAATTCCGAAAACTGCTATCCATCCGATCCAACTTACGCAGCATCGCCGGCCAAGCAAATGCCCCGCCGATACCATTGCTTTGGGTGCGCATCGCGTGCCCCACGCCGTCTATGATGCGCGGATCGACCTGTGTCAATTCACCGCCCGCTTGCGCGCTGATCTGGATTTGGCAGGTGGACTCAAAGTTGTACATCAGTAAAAATGCTTCGGGAATGGAGGTGCCCACGGTGAGCAGGCCGTGGTTGCGCAGCATCAGGTGGTTGGCGCTTCCTAGGTCGGCTTGCAGACGCGGCTTTTCGTCGTCACGCAGCGCCACGCCTTCGTAGCCGTGGTAGCCCAAAGAGGCCAGCACAAAGGTCGATTGTTGGCTGATGGGCAGCACGCCGCAGGCCTGGGCGCTGACCGCCACTCCCGCGCGGGTATGGGTGTGCAGCACGCAACCGGCGTCTTCGCGTACCGCATGGATGGCGCTGTGGATTACAAAGCCAGCGGGGTTGACGGGGAAGGGCGAGTCCATCAATTTGTTGCACTGCTGGTCGACTTTGATCAAGCTGCTGGCGGTGATTTCTTCAAACAGCAAGCCGTAGGGGTTGATCAAAAAATGGTGCTCGTCGCTGGGCAGGCGGGCGCTGATGTGGGTGAAGATGAGGTCGCTCCAGCCATAGGCGGCGGCCAGGCGGTAGCAGGCGGCCAGGTCCACGCGCAATTGCCATTCTTGCTCGCTAACTTGGTCTTTGACCGAGGGGATATGCATACGAAAACTCCTGTGGATGTGCACTTCACTCTAACCCAGAGGCTAGGCCCGCGCACCTAGGGAAATGACTAGGACATCACCTGTGCGACAGTGCCGCCTAAAATGCGCTCCCCCCTTGATTTGGACTCTTGCGCCATGCTGTATCCCCAACACTTTGATGTGATCGTTGTCGGCGGCGGCCATGCCGGCACCGAAGCGGCGTTGGCGGCGGCGCGCATGGGCTGCAGCACGCTTTTGCTGACGCACAACATCGAGACCCTGGGGCAGATGAGTTGCAACCCCTCAATTGGCGGCATCGGTAAAGGCCATTTGGTTAAAGAGGTCGATGCCCTGGGCGGCGCTATGGCACGGGCCACCGATGAGAGTGGCATCCAGTTCCGCATCCTCAATTCCAGCAAAGGCCCTGCCGTGCGCGCCACCCGCGCCCAGGCTGATCGGGTGCTCTACAAGGCGGCGATACGCCGCATGCTGGAGAACCAGCCTAATTTGTCGTTGTTCCAACAAGCAGTGGATGATCTTCTGGTGGAGGGTGACCGCGTAGTGGGGGCGGTTACGCAAATAGGAATTATTTTTAAAGCCACCACAGTCGTGCTGACGGCGGGCACGTTTTTGGACGGCAAGATCCACGTCGGTCTGAACAACTACGGCGCGGGCCGCGCTGGGGACCCGCCAGCGGCGCGCCTAAGTGCTCGGCTCAAAGAGCTCAAGCTGGCGCAAGGTCGCCTAAAGACCGGCACGCCGCCGCGCCTGGATGGTCGCACGATCGATTTTTCGCGCTGCCTAGAGCAACCGGGCGACGGCATGCCCGGCGGCATGAGCGCGCAGCTGCCGGTCTTCAGCTTCATGGGCAGGGCAGAACAGCACCCGCGGCAAGTACCGTGCTGGATTACGCACACCAACGCGCGTACGCACGAGATCATCCGCAGCGGCTTTGACCGCAGCCCGATGTTTACCGGCACCATCGAGGGCGTAGGCCCGCGCTATTGCCCCAGCGTGGAAGACAAGGTGAACCGCTTTGCCGACAAGGAAAGCCACCAGATTTTTCTGGAGCCTGAGGGTCTGAGCACGCACGAGTACTACCCCAACGGTATCTCCACCAGCCTGCCTTTTGATGTTCAGTACGACTTGGTGCGCAGCATGGCGGGGCTGGAGAAGGCCCATATTTTGCGCCCCGGCTATGCCATCGAGTACGACTATTTTGACCCGCGTGAGCTCAAGAGCAGTTTCGAGACCCGCGCTATCCGGGGCCTGTTTTTTGCCGGGCAAATCAATGGCACCACCGGCTACGAAGAGGCGGCGGCCCAGGGCCTGTTCGCCGGCATCAACGCTGCCTTACAAGCAGGTGCCAGCACCAGCTACACCGGTGACAGCTGGCTGCCCGCGCGCGACCAGGCTTATATCGGCGTACTGGTCGATGACCTGATTACCAAGGGCGTGACCGAGCCCTACCGCATGTTTACCAGTCGGGCGGAGTTCCGCTTGCAGTTGCGTGAAGACAATGCCGATGCCCGCTTGACCACGGTAGGCCGTGCGCTGGGATTGGTGGACGATGCGCGCTGGGAGACTTTTAATCGCAAGCAAGAGGCTGTTTCACGTGAAACCGAGCGCCTGCGTAGCCTATGGGTTAGCCCCAAAAACCTGGCCGCACCGGAGGCCGAGCGCGTGCTGGGCAAAGCCTTGGAGCATGAATACAGCTTGGCCGATCTTTTGCGCCGCCCCGAAGTGGGCTACGCGGATTTGATGGCCATGGCCGGCGGCCGCTTTGCCAATCCGGATTTGCCGGCGGTGGCAGCGCAGGGCGAGGCCGCTGAGTCGGCGGTGGCGACCTTGGCGCAAGATGTGTTTGTACGAGGCGTCGTCGAGCAAGTAGAGATTGCCATCAAGTACGCCGGGTACATTGATCGGCAAAAAGAAGACGTGGGCCGCGCCGCGCATTACGAAAACCTGCGCCTGCCTGAGACCTTGGACTACATGCAGGTGTCTGCGCTCAGCATCGAGGCGCGCCAGCGCCTGAATAAGCAGCGCCCCGAAACGCTGGGCCAAGCCTCGCGCATGTCCGGCATCACCCCGGCGACCATCTCGCTGTTGCTCATTCATCTGAAAAAAGGCAACTTCCGCGAGTTTGCCGCCAAGCCGCCCCAGCCTGCCACCGAGGCCGCGCAGTGAGCATCAGCCTGGCGGCGGGCTTGGACGCGGGGCTGGAGGCGCTGGCTTTAGACCTTGGTCCGTCGCAGCGCCAGGCCTTGCTGGACTACCTGGCGCTGCTACAAAAATGGAACCAGGTCTATAACCTGACGGCAGTGCGCGACCCGCACGCCATGCTCAGCCACCATCTTTTGGATTGCCTGGCCGTGGTCGCGCCGCTGCGCACACAACTGGCAAACCTAGCCTTCACAGATCCCCTACGATTGCTTGATGTCGGCTCAGGCGCCGGTTTGCCCGGCCTTGTGTTGGCGATCTGCCTGCCGCAATTGCAGGTGGATTGCGTGGACACGGTAGCCAAGAAATCCAGCTTTATCCAGCAAGCCGTCCTTAGCCTGGGGCTGGCTAATCTACGCGGCCTACACGCACGGGTGGAGAATGTGAGCGCCGCTTACCAAGTGGTCAGTGCCCGCGCCTTTTCTTCGCTGCCAGATTTGGTGGCGGGCTCGGACAAAGCCTTGTTGCCGGGCGGATTTTGGATGGCGATGAAGGGCAAAACCCCAGACGAAGAAATCCAGGCGTTGCCGCCGCAAGTGCAAGTGTTTCACGTGGAACCTTTGCAGGTGCCGGGTCTAGACGCCCAGCGCTGTATCGTCTGGATGCGCCGCGCGAGTGACTGAACCCCCGAAGGACTGGCTTGCTTAAGCCGCACGCCAATAGCCAGAACGCCTAGTGCTACGGCATCGAATAGTTGTGAAAGCTATGGCCTTTGCTGATGCTAAGACCAATAATTCAGCTTTGGGCAAGCGCATCATAAGCTGAATCCTGCCGCTGCGAGCGCAGCGAAGCTACCTACCATTCCTTGCGTTGACAGGGTTGTGCAGGCGATTTTTAATAGCCGCGCCACAGCTGCCGTTGTGGCCAAACCATCAGCCAGCCAAGCCTTGTTTCACGTGAAACGTTTGATCACGTAAACTCGACCTCTTGTTTCCTGAGGGTTTGCGATGCTGGGCGTCACCGATTACGGCACTTTTGTGGCTGCCGTGCTGATATTTCTCTTGATTCCCGGACCGGGTAATTTGGCGCTGGTGCTCTCCACGGGCAAAGGCGGCATACGCGGCGGCTTGGCGGCGACGCTGGGCGTCATCCTTGGCGACCAAGTGTTGATGTGGATGGCAGTGGCCGGCGTGGCTGCTTTGCTCAGCCACTATCCGACGGCATTTCATCTGATGCAATGGGCGGGCGCTGCTTACTTGGCCTGGTTGGGTGCGTATATGTTGTTTGCCAAGCCCGGCGCGCCATCGCCCATCGAGATCCGGCCGAGCCAGTTTTTGCGCCAAGCCTTGTTTATTACCTTGCTCAACCCCAAAGCCATTTTGTTTTATATGGCGTTCTTCCCGCTATTTGTCGATCCGGTGCAGCAGCAGGGCGTGCTGACCTATGGTTTTATGGCGACGACGATTGCCGCCCTGACTTTTCTTTACGGCCTGGCTGCCACGCTGCTGACCTACTTTTTTGCTGAGCGAGTGCGCGCGAGCCCGAGGATCAGCCAGGCACTGGAAAAGCTGGCCGGTGTGGTCTTAATTGGCTTTGGCGTCAAGCTGGTGGTGGCGCAATAGCCGCCCGGCCATTTGCCACGCCAAGCCTCGTAAGCCCCTGCTCCTTGTTGAACGATCTTTATTGAGACCGCCCATGGCCCAGATATTTTGTGTTGCCAACCAAAAAGGCGGTGTCGGCAAAACCACCACCACCGTCAACTTAGCGGCCGGTCTGGCGCTGCAAGGCCAGCGCGTGCTGATGGTGGACCTGGACCCGCAGGGCAATGCCACCATGGGCTCGGGTGTGGACAAGCGCACCTTAAAGCTTTCGGTCTATGACGTACTGCTCGAATCAGCCACGATGGCCGAGGCCATTACCCGCAGCGACAAACTGATAGCCGCCAAATGCAGCTACGACATCTTGGGCGCCAACCGCGAACTGGCCGGTGCCGAGGTAGAGATGGTGGAGCTGGAACGCCGCGAGCGCCGCCTTAAAGCCGCTTTGGCCGAGGTGAAGGATCAGTATGACTTTGTGCTGATCGATTGCCCGCCCTCCTTGTCCATGCTGACCCTCAACGGCCTGTGCTGCGCGCATGGCGTCATCGTGCCTATGCAATGCGAGTATTTCGCCCTAGAAGGTCTGACCGATCTGGTCAACACCATCAAGCAAGTGAAAGCCAATTTAAATGACGATTTAAAAATCATTGGCTTATTGCGGGTGATGTTTGATCCGCGCATTACCTTGCAACAACAGGTGAGCGACCAACTGAAATCGCACTTTGGCGACAAAGTGTTTGACACCGTGATTCCGCGCAATGTGCGCCTCGCCGAAGCGCCCAGTTATGGGCTGCCCGGCGTAGCCTTTGACCCCGCGTCCAAAGGTGCGCAGGCTTTTGTGGCTTTTGCGCAGGAAATG
>CANJXV010000011.1 GCA_947478935.1 Comamonadaceae bacterium | reverse complement strand
TCACGAGGCCAAAGTCTCGGGCGCGCCAAGCGTCAGCATATGGGGCAGTGGTGCCCCAAGGCGCGAGTTCTTGTATGTGGACGATATGGCTGCCGCAAGTGTGTTTGTGATGAACCTGCCGCAGGCGACTTATCAACAACACACTCAGCCCATGCTTAGCCATATCAACGTGGGTTTTGGAAGCGATGTCACTATCGCCGAGTTAGCGCAGGCCGTCAGGCAAACCGTGGGCTACCAAGGCACTATCGAGTTTGATAGCAGCAAGCCGGACGGAGCGCCGCGTAAATGGATGGATAGCAGCCGGCTGAATGCTTTGGGTTGGCAAGCCAAGGTCAACTTGGAGCGCGGCTTGAGTTTGGCGTATCAGGATTTCAGAGCCCTATGCGATTGACCGCTACCCAAATCCATGCCATCAAAACCGCAGCTCATGCCGTGCTGGGTGAAGGCGCACAGGTGAGTCTTTTTGGTTCGCGGGTGGATGACACGCGCCGGGGTGGCGATATCGATCTATATATCACTGGCACTAATCTCAGTATGGATGCCCAGTTAGATGCGAAGCTCGACCTGTTGGTCAAGTTGAAGCAAGCCTTGGGTGAGCAGCGCATCGACATCGTCTTTGGTCCAGCAGCAGGGCAGGAGCCCTTGCCCATTCAACGTATGGCGGCGCAAAGTGCGTTGCCAATCTAGATTGAGTTATGGAGAATAACGAAATCATCTTGTACAAACTTCAGCCCGCGCTCGATGAGTGCCGCTTGCATCAGCAGCGGCTTCACCAAGCCTGGCTGGAGGCTAAAGATTTCGAAGCTTTCCTGCCTGATGCCCTACATGCGCGGCTTAGCGAACCGCAGGTCCGCGTTTGTGATCAACTCGTTTTCCGTTTTGGGCGCCTGCAAGACGCTATGGGCACGCGACTATTACCCGCGCTTTTGCAATTGACACAAGAGTGGCGGGAAACTGAAGCGTTTATCGATACGCTCAACCGCGCTGAAAAGCTGGGCATGATCCCCGCCGCAGAGCAATGGCAAAAACTGCGGGAGTTGCGCAACCAAAGCGCGCATGAATACCCTGGGCAACCCGAACTACTAATTGCTAATTTGAGGCGCTTGGTTGAAAGCGTGCCACTTTTGGAGCAAGCGTTAGCGCACCTTCAGCAATATGCTTCGCAACGCACTGGGCAAGCAGCTAAGTAGAGATGCGTAATTTCGCGAAAACCTAAATTGATTACAATGCAATCATTGAAATCATTTCATAGGGTGTCATCATGAGCAGCATCACCATTCGCAACCTTGACGACAGCCTCAAAGCCAGCCTGCGCCTGCGCGCTGCGCGCCATGGGCTATCGATGGAGCAAGAGGTTAGGAATATCCTGCAAACCACGCTTAGCGCAGAGTCAAGGCTTACCCCAGGTTTAAGTTTTGCCCAGCGTATAAACCAGCGCTTTAAAGGCTTGGGTGGTGAAGCGCTTGCTGTGCCAGAACGGCAAGAAGCGCGCCCCGCGCCAAGCTTTGATGCGCAATGACCATGGGATTTCTCTTGGACACCAACGTCCTGTCAGAGCTTATGCGTGAAAACCCGGCTACAGAGGTCATGAGCTGGCTCGATGCGCAGGCTGAAAGTTTGCTGCACACCAGTACTGTCACACAAGCCGAGGTACTGACGGGCATAGCCTTTTTGCCGAAAGGTAAGCGCCGTGACGCACTTGCGAACAGCGCGGACCAACTTTTTGGGCACGATTTCAGCGGGCGATGTCTGGTGTTTGGTGGTGCGGCGGCAGAGCAATGCGCATTGGTTCGGGCCCAGCGCAAGCTTGCAGGCATGCCAATCAGCACCGAAGACGCCCAAATTGCCGCCATCGCCTTAGCTAATCGGCTAACGCTGGTCACCCGCAATACAAAAGACTTCCAAGGCATCGCGGGCATTCAGGTCACCAACCCTTGGCAAACGCATTGACCTTTACCTTATGACCGCACCCCCCAAAGTAGCCCTCATTACCGGCGTAACCGGACAAGACGGTTCCTACCTCGCTGAATTCCTGCTAGAAAAAGGCTACACCGTCCACGGCATCAAGCGGCGCGCTAGTTTGTTTAATACCTAGCGCGTGGACCATATTTACCAAGACCCGCATGTCGATAATGCGCGCTTTAAGCTGCATTACGGTGATTTGAGCGACAGCAGCAACCTGACGCGCATCATTCTTTAAAGCGCGTTGCGCTTCGAACTTGAATCCGCCTAGAAAATCACTGTATGAAAAGGAAGATATTAGTTACAGGCGGAGCAGGCTACATTGGCTCACATACTGTGGTGGAGCTACTCGATGCAGGCTTCTCGGTCGTTGTTTTCGACAATCTTTCCAACAGTCGGCGAACGGTAATCGATCGGATAATAGGTCTTACAGGTAAGCCCCTAGACTTCGTTGAGGGTGACATTCGGGATAGTGGGAGTCTCAATAAAATATTTTCTGAGCATAGTATCTCTGCCGTTATCCACTTTGCAGGCTTAAAGGCGGTTGGCGAGTCTGTGGAAAAGCCTCTCGAGTACTACGACAATAATGTGCGGGGGACGCTGGAGCTTTTAGCTGCGATGCGCGTAGCAAAAGTTAAGACCTTGGTTTTTTCATCGTCTGCCACGGTGTACGGTGATCCTGCTACGACACCCATCAATGAGGATTTCCCTCGTTCTGCAACAAATCCCTACGGTCGTTCAAAGCTAATAATTGAAGATGTTCTCGGGGATCTGTACAAGGCCGAGGCGGGTTGGCAAATAGCATGTTTACGCTACTTCAACCCTGTTGGTGCGCATGAGAGTGGATTGATCGGTGAAGATCCGCAGGGCGTGCCTAACAATCTCATGCCCTATATTGCACAGGTTGCTGTCGGGCGCAGAGAGTATTTGAACATCTTTGGTAGCGATTACCCAACGCCAGATGGCACTGGGGTGCGTGACTATATTCATGTGATGGATCTCGCTGAGGGGCATGTAGCCGCGCTCAACTACCTGCACACCGAAGGTGGCTTGCTCGCTTTGAATTTAGGCACGGGGCACGGGGTTAGCGTCCTGCAGCTCATTAAGGCCTTTGAGCAAGCGAGCGGGAAAATTATTCCTTTCAGATTGACCGAACGAAGGCGGGGTGATATTGCGCAATGTTGGGCCGATCCATCGCTTGCAAAACGGAAAATGGACTGGGTGGCACACAGATCACTCAATGACATGTGTGTCGATGCTTGGCGGTGGCAGTCCAATAGTCCCAACGGATTTGCAGATTAAACCCTGCTACCGCGACGCAGACTCAGTAAAAGTCGCTAAGACTGCGCTTTTGATTGAAAAATTGAGGTGTTAGACTGATCCGATTCGTTGGTGGCCTCCAGCAAGTCGGTGCACAAGGCGTAGTTAGACAACGCCCTCCGGGCTTCACCCGGCGCTGCGGTAGCGTGGGCGAATGATTAACCGTGGCGGGTTTGGCCCCTCCTCCTAAATTCCTTTTCAGGGTAGTTTGTTCCGTTGATTAAAGGTAAAGGGTCGCTTCAATTGCCCATGCAGCGGCAGAGCTTGTCCATCCAAGAAGTTACTGTCTTACTTTGTCAAAACACCGGTTTTTTGGCATCCCAAACTAAGCAGGCTGCTGCCTTGGAGGACTAGTAATTGTTCGTTGGCCAAATGATTGTTAGTCAGATAGGCTCGCAATTGAACTGGACGAAGCAAACGCTAAGAATTCTGGCATCTAGGTTTACAGATGCCGTGTGCGAATGGCCGGTATGAAACGAAACATCTTGGCCAATTATTTGGGCGCGGGATGCGTAGCTTTAGGACCGGTGCTAGCGCTTCCCTGGTATCTATCCGCTTTGGGTCCAGAGTTATTTGGACTGATCGGGTTCGTTTCCATGGTGGTAGCGCTGCTGGGTTTATTAGATGCTGGGATGAGCCAAGCATTGGTCCGTGCGGTAGCGATTCACTTCAAGGGTGACGGTGGCAGCGGTGGGCGGACTGCTGATCTGTTGTTAGGTTTCGAACGCATATATTGGGGTTTTGCGATCGGGGCGGGTGGATTGATCTTGCTACTCAGTAACAAGATTGCGACCCAATGGTTGGTGCTGGATAAGGGCTCCGTTAATCAGGGTCAATACGCATTGTGGGGTGCGGCAGTGATATTCATGCTCCAGTTCCCCGGCTCGCTCTATCGAAGCGTACTGGTGGGAGCGCAAGAGCAGGTGTACCTCAATGGCACGCTTGCCGGTGGGGCCGTGATACGGCATTTAGGTGGTGTGCTGGTTATTTCCGCCTGGCCTGTCCTAAGTGCCTATCTTGTGTGGCACGCACTTATTGCAGGCCTGGAGACGATTCTGCGCGCTTGGTTAGCCTGGCACACCTTGGGATCTAAGCGACGCAGTCGTCGCTGGGACGACGCGCAAATGCGCGACCTATGGAAAGCGGTTGCGGGGATGTCCGCAGCCACCTGGTTAGGCGCGCTGACGGTGCAAATGGACAAAATATTTGTTAGCAAAATGGTGGATATTGAGCAGTTTGGTTACTACACCATTGCTGCGGCAGTGGCGTCGGGTTTGCTACAGCTCGTTTACCCAGTGATGCAGGCAGCATTGCCGCTCGCTGTTCAATTACGGTCCGATCATCTCGGATTGCGACGGCTTAGCTTTCGGCTGTTTGGGATATTCGCATTGATGGTTGTGGGGGGTGGGCTGGGGTTCGCCTTACTCGGACAATGGGCGCTTGAGATTTGGCTGAAAAGTCCAATTGCCGTGGAGTCGGTCTATCCTGTTTTAGCGCTGCTGCTAGTGGGCACGGCACTGAACGCGCTCTATAACGTGGGCTACATGCATTGGATCGTCCACGAAAAAATTCGACGTGTTGTACAGGTCAATGCGCTTGCATTGTTGCTTTCGTTGCTCGTCATACCGCCATTGGTCAGCTTCTACGGCCCTATTGGTGCTGCTTTCGGTTGGCTGGCGATTAATCTGGTGGGATTCATTTTGAGTTTGGAATGGATAAAGAAATCATCTTATGAATGAGTTCTTAAGAAAGATCTATTGGGTGCTTAGCATGCAGTTTGGGTTCGACCCTAGAAGGCTGATGCGATCGCTGCGAGGTATTCCGCGGTATGTGACAGATTTGGCGCAATTTAGGCGTCAGTATGCGGGGGTATTGGCGCTACGTCCCTGTCTTTATGATTGGTACGAGGAGGGCGGCGCTGCTGGTAGCGAGTATTTTTTGCAGGACCTGCATGTGGCCCGCAAAATTTTTGATGCAAATCCGACGCGACACGTCGACATCGGTTCCCGCATCGATGGATTTGTTGCCCACGTGGCGTCATTCCGTGAAGTCGAAGTTTTTGACATTCGCCCAGTTAAGTCACTCATCCCTGGGGTGATCTTCAGTCAGGCAGACCTGATGAATCCGGCTAACCCCAATATCGCCTATTGCGACTCCTTATCCTGCCTCCATGCGCTGGAGCATTTTGGGCTCGGTCGCTATGGTGATGCGGTGGATCCGCAGGGCTTTAGTGTCGGGCTGCGAAACATGGCGGGCCTAGTGACAGCGGGCGGTGTACTGTACCTCTCGGTTCCAGTAGGGCAAGGGCGCGTGGAGTTCAATGCGCACCGGATTTCTGATCCGGTAGGCCTGGTCGCGCTGGCGCATACGTTTGGCCTTCAATTGTTTGCCTTTGCTTGGGTTAGCGGTGGAAAGCTGCACCAATGCACTGCCGATTTCGCCACCGTGTTGGAGTCATTGCGCAGCCAACGCTACGCCTTGGGAATCTTTACTTTTTTAAAGTCATGAAGGGCGAGGGTATCAAGCGCCGACTGAGGGCCTGGTTGGACATCGATGCCAACGAAGATGCACGCAACGCGTGGTTGCGCCACACGCTGGGTTCACTGCCCGCGGGGCTGCGGGTCCTAGACGCGGGTGCGGGCGAGTTGCGTAACAAGCCTTTATGTCAACATATGCGCTACGTCTCACAGGACGTATGCCAGTACGAAGGTCTGGGGGATTCCAAGGGCCTGCACATGGGGACATGGGATACCAGCCGCATAGACTTGGTCTGCGACATTACCAATATTCCAGAGCCCGACGCCTCTTTTGACGTCATCCTCTGCAGCGAGGTGTTTGAGCATTTAACGGATCCGCTCAAAGCTCTTGATGAATTCCGCCGCCTGATGAAACCGGGCGGTAAGTTGATTCTCACCGCGCCGTTTTCATCGCTTGTGCACTTCGCTCCCCAGCACTTTGCAACGGGCTTTAGCCGGTATTGGTACGAACATCACTTACCGCTAAGGGGTTTGCAAATCTCAGAGTTAACAGCCAATGGAGATTGGTTTTCGTTCGCCAGACAGGAACTGCTCAGACTTCCCTCTATGGCGCGCCGTTATGGTCATTGGGCGTGGCCCCTCGCTTATGGGCTGGTTGCGCTAGGGCTCGTGTTTTTTGCGCTTCCAGGGTTCCGTCGCTCTGCGCATGATGTGGCCTGCTTTGGCTGGCACTGCGTAGCCCTGAAAGTGGCCCGAGCTTAATATGTTCTTTGCCGAAAAAATCCAGTCTATCGGTCCAAACGACCGAGTGCTCGAGATAGGCCCTGGCGCGACCCCGCATCCAAGGAGTAACGTATTCCTAGAGCTTGAATATCAGAGCCTTGAGGAAAAAAAATTGCAACGAGGTGGCGGACTAGCCGAAGGCAATTTTGGCGATCGTCCGATTTTCAACTACGACGGTGGAATATTCCCCTTTGGCGACGCCGAGTTTAGTTATGTCATTTGTTCTCACGTCATCGAACACGTCAACGACCCCGCTGCGTTTATGCGGGAGGTGTTTCGGGTTGGTTCTGGCCGTGGTTACCTAGAGTACCCCCTCATTACCTATGAGTATCTATATGGGTTTGTAGTGCACAAGCATTTTTTGAAGTACGACCATGGCCGCAGGGTCCTGCATTTTTTGCCAAAAGTCGCGACTGATTTCCACCAGTTTGCACCGGTCCACTCGGTCTTCTACTCTTCACTAGTCAACGGTTGGGACGACCTTTGTGCTGCCAACAAAAACATGTTTTTCGAGGGGTTTGAATTTGACCAGTCCTTCGCTGTCGAGCAAAGCCAAAACATTGAGTTGTTGTGCCCTGAAGTTCAGACAATGAGAACGAAGGGAATTGCCAGGAAGGCAATCGGTCGCGTTTTAAACACGCTGGGTCTCTGATTCTTGTGATAATTTCCCGATTAATTGGCGGGCTTGGGAACCAAATGTTCCAATTCGCTGCCGCGCGCGCCTTGGCCTTGACGCAAAAAAGCCTGCTTAAGTTGGATGTATCTGAATTGCTTCAGGGATCTCATCACCAAGGTTTCCAGTTGCCGGATATTTTCGGGGGTAAGTTTGAGATGGCCACTGCCACAGATGTCGCTGCGGTACTGGGGCGGTGGAAGTCCTCCCCCCTTTTAAAATATTTTTTGTCCAAACCCATGGGCCAAGCGTTTCGCAGTTCTACCTATATTTCGGAGCCTCATTTTCAATATTGGCCAGGTTTGCGGCAGACGAACACGAGTGCTTATATGTCAGGCTACTGGCAAAGCGAGCGCTACTTCTTAGACTGCGCACAGGCGATTCGCGATGATTTTTCATTTAAGCCGTACATGACAAGCCAAAACGCTGCGCTGGCGGACCAGATAAGGCAAAGCAATGCCGTGAGTTTGCACGTCCGGCGAGGGGACTATGTCACCAGCCCAATCACCGCTGCCCACCACGGCGTTTGCTCTGTTGCGTACTACCAAAATGCCATCCAGCATATCGTGGACAAGGTGGGTCAGGTTGTTTTGTATATATTCTCTGACGACACCGAGTGGGTCCGGGATAATTTAAAAGTAAACGCGCCTTGCGTTTACGTGGACCAAAACCGCGGCCCTGCCAGTTATGTCGATATGCAACTTATGAGCTTGTGCAAGCACCACATCATCGCCAACAGCTCCTTTAGCTGGTGGGGCGCCTGGCTCAATCCAAGTGCGGAAAAAATAGTGGTCGCCCCAGCTAATTGGTTCGCCAAGCCCATGCCCACCCAGGACCTACTGCCGGCACCATGGGTGCGCCTATGACGGAGGCGCCATTCTTTTCGGTCATCATGTGTGTCCACCGCAATCAGGGCTACCTTGCCGACGCTATTCACAGCGTGCTGCATCAAAGCGACGCGGATTTTGAGTTCCTGATTGGTGCCAACGCATGCGACGACGCGCTGATGCAAGTGCTGCAGGGTCTGGCGGGCAAGGATGAGCGGGTGCGCATCTTCCGAACAGACATTGGTCAACTGTCTTTTAATTTGAACTTCCTTGCAGACAGAGCCCGAGGTGAGTACCTTGTCCGCATGGACAGCGATGACGTATGTGAGCCTCAACGCATAGCCGTTCTGCGTCAAGTGTTGGGGCAGCGACGCCTCGATGTGCTGGGGTCCTGGGCAACGCTGATAAGTGCGCAGGGTGACACACTTGGCGAGATGCGGCTACCCTGCGACCACGACGCCATTGTGAAGGCGATGCCCTGGGGGACCGTTTTCTGCCACCCCGCAGTGGCGATCAGACGCGATTTTTTGTTGAGGCTTAGGGGCTACCTGGGCGGCTTCGTTTCCGAGGATACGGATCTGTGGCTCCGCTCAGTGCTTGCCGGCGGTCGCTTGGGCAATGTGCCTCAGGTGCTACTGAAGTACCGGCTTCACGCGCACCAGTCAACCATGTCGGGGCGGGGCTACGCGGAGGTGGCTTCCCACTGGTTACGCGAACTGCTGGCGCAGCCGTCCTGGTTCCTGGCCAAAGGGTTCGCCATCGCCATGGCAAAGCGCTTGGGCGCACCCTTGCTGTGGCACTTGCGCGCCAAGCGTTTAGGGGGCGGTGCATGAAACTGTTGTACCTCATTACCGAGGACTGGTTTTTTTGCTCCCATTTCATGGAGCGTGCTGTGGCCGCGAAGGCCGCCGGACATGATGTCTTGGTCGTGACACGAGTCGCGCAAAGCGGCCAGCATATTGTCAATTCTGGACTGCGGCTGATTCAGCTGCCCTTGGGTCGACGCAGTTTGAACCCTATATTAGCGGTCACGGTACTGATTCGCCTTGTCCGCATCTATTTGAGGGAGCGTCCCCATCTGGTGCACCACATCGCGATGAAGCCCATTTTTCTCGGCACTTTAGCGGCCAGGCTTGTTGGCATTCCTTGCGTCGTCAATGCGCCAGTTGGTATGGGCTTTGTCTTTACATCCCAGGGGCTGTTGGCCACCATCCTTCGACCCCTATTCTGGGCCTTGATGCACGCATTCCTCAATCCCAGGGGAAGCAAAGTAATTCTCGAAAATGCCGATGACCGCGCATCACTTATTAGGGAGCGGTACGTCAAGGAGAAGGATGCTCGCTTGATTCGTGGTGCCGGTGTCGATATTGATAGATTCAGCCCAGGCCTGCGGGTGCATGGCCCTATCGTTGTGATGCTCGCCGCGCGACTCTTGTGGGATAAGGGCGTGGGGCAGTTCGTCGCTGCGGCAAGAATACTGCGACCCAACAACCCCCAAGTCCGCTTCGTATTGGTGGGTTCACCGGATTCACAAAACCCTGCAAATATTTCACAACAGCAGCTAGAAAAGTGGCGCGCTGAGGGTGCTGTCGAGTTTTGGGGTTACCAAGAGAGCATGTCAGATATCTGGGGGCAGGCGGACATCGCCTGTCTGCCGTCCTACCGCGAGGGCTTACCCAAGTCGCTGATCGAGGCGATGGCATCGGGTTTGCCCTGCGTGACAACCGATGTGCCGGGCTGCAGGGAGGTGGTCGCACCAAACGTCAACGGCCTGCTGGTACCCGCTCGCCAAGTTGACCCTCTGGTGCGGGCCCTCCAGTTGCTGATCAATAGTCCCACGCTTAGGGAGCAAATGGGGCGCATTGGTCGGCAGCGGGCGGTGGCTGAATTTTCCAGCGCTAGGGTCATCAGAGAAACGCTTGCGGTGTATCAAGAGATGCTAGTCCAAGCCAATATAAGCGGCCCCCTCTAATGAAAGTACTGGTAACCGGAGCATCTGGATTCGTCGGCCTGGCACTTTGCCGCGCGCTGGTGGCGCAAGGTATGCACCCAATCCGCGTCAGTCGCTCCGTAGGGCAACAGGGGTGCCTGGCGATGGGTGAAATCGACGAGGCGACTAACTGGTCCCCAGTGCTTCAGCAGTGCGCATTGGTGGTGCACTTAGCAGCGCGGGTGCATGTTATGAACGACACGGCGCAGGACCCCTTGACTGCGTACCGGCGCACCAATGTGGCTGGTACCTTGAATCTGGCCAGGCAGTCTGCAGCGGCCGGCGTACGCCGCTTCATCTTTATTAGCACCGTAAAGGTCAATGGCGAGTCCACACCAGAGGGGTACCCCTTTGGGGCCGACGATGTGCCCGCCCCGCAAGACCCCTATGCCATCTCCAAACTGGAGGCCGAGCAGGGCCTGCGCCAGCTTGCGGCGCAAAGCGAAATGCAAGTGGTGATCATCCGCCCGCCGCTGGTCTATGGGCCGGGCGTCGGCGCCAACTTTGCGGCACTCCTTAGGGCTGTGCGGCGCGGTTGGCCATTGCCCTTTGGGGCGATCCAAAACCGGCGCAGCCTCGTGGCGCTGGACAACCTGGTGGACCTTATCAAAAGCTGCGTGAGCCACCCGGCGGCGGCTAACCAGATCTTCATGGCCAGCGATGGGCAAGACCTATCGACAGCCGAGCTGGTGCGCGGAATCGCGCAGGCCTTGGGCGTACCCGCGCGACTGCCGCCCGTGCCCGTGTGGGCGTTAAAAGCTGCTGGAAGCTTGCTGGGCAAGCGCGATGTAGTTAGCCGCCTGTGCGACAACTTGCAGGTGGACATTTCCAAAACCCGCGACCTGCTTGGCTGGACGCCGCCGGTTTCGGTGCACGAAGGTCTGCGCCGTGCGGTGATGAAAATATAATTTCACGACATAAAAATGAGAATTTAAGAAAGAAAAATTACAAGTGGCACTAGCAATTATTCCCACCATCCTTTGCGGCGGCGCAGGTTCTCGGCTCTGGCCTGTTTCGCGTGAGCACCATCCCAAGCCGTTTATCCGACTCGCCGACGGGCAGAGTTTGTTGCAGAAGGCGTTTCTGCGCGGGGCCCTGCTTCCGGGCACCACTGAGGTACTGACCGTCACCAACCGAGAGTTCTTCTTCAAGACAGAAGACGAGCTACGGGAGGTTAATGGCGCGGGCTTGGGCACTTCCTTTATCTTGGAGCCTTTCGGGCGTAACACGGCTGCGGCCATCGCTGCCGCGGCTTTAAAGGTGGCCGAGCGACACGGCCCGCAGGCCATCATGCTCGTGCTGGCGGCGGACCACATGATCAGCAACCAGGCTGCCTTTGCGGCGGCCGTGGAGGAGGCGATTACCCTGGCGCAGTCCGGTAAGCTGGTCACCTTCGGCATCAAGCCCGAGGCACCCGAGACCGGCTACGGCTATATCGAGGCAGAGGGCAACACCGTGCTGCGCTTTGTGGAAAAGCCCAATATCGAGAAGGCCCAGGAGTACATGGCCAGCGGTCGCTTCCACTGGAACGCGGGCATCTTCTGCTTCGCGGCGGGCACCATACTGCAAGAGATGAAGCTGCACTGCCCGGAGATCCTCGCCGCTACCAAGACCTGCATCGCCCAGTCGCGACTGGCGCAGGGCCAGGGGTTTATCCAGATGGAGCTGGACGCTGCCACTTTTCAGGCCGTGCCCAGCGAGTCCATTGACGTCGCCGTAATGGAAAAATCGTCGGCGGTGGCCGTGGTGCCGTGCGACATCGGCTGGAGCGACATCGGCTCTTGGAACGCGTTGGGCGATTTGGCCACGCCAGACGACAAGGGCAACAGGGTGGAGGGGCAGGCGCTGCTCCACAACACACGCAACTGCACCATCCACAGCAACGAGCGCGTGGTGGGGGCGGTGGGGCTTAACAACCTGGTCATCATCGACACGCCAGATGCGGTTTTGGTGGCTGACAAGTCGTGCGCCCAGGATGTAAAGCACATTTACGCGCGCCTGAAGCTGGAGGGGCACGAATCGCACCGCCTGCACCGCACTGTGCACCGGCCCTGGGGCACCTACACGGTGCTGGAGGAGGGCGAGGGTTTCAAGATCAAGCGTATCGAAGTCAAGCCCGGCGCCTCGCTCAGCCTGCAGATGCACCACCACCGCAGCGAGCACTGGATCGTGGTGGACGGTGTGGCCAAGGTGGTCAATGGCGAGCAAGAGCTGCTACTAGATACCAACCAATCCACCTATATCCCGGCAGGCCACAAGCACCGACTTGAGAACCCTGGCCTACTGAGCTTGGTGATGATTGAGGTGCAGTCTGGCGGTTATTTGGGCGAGGACGATATTGTCCGCTTCCAAGATAACTACGGGCGCGCATGAGCTACCTTAGGGCCCTCTGGGCATACCGCGGCTTCATACTGGGAAGCGTACAACGCGAATTCCAAAGCAAGTACCGTAATTCGCTCTTGGGCGCGGCTTGGACAGTTATCAACCCGCTGGCCATGATTGTGGTCTATACCGTTATCTTCTCCCAGCTGATGCGTGCCAAGCTGCCGGGCTTGGACACCACGTTTGGCTATAGCATCTACCTCTGTGCCGGAACTCTGACCTGGGGCCTGTTTGCCGAAATTACCGGACGCGCGCAAAACACCTTCCTAGAAAACGCCAACCTCTTGAAAAAGCTCAGCTTTCCCAGGCTCTGCCTGCCGGTGGTGGTGGTGGCCAATGCAGGTCTTAACTTTGGCATCATCTTCGGGCTGTTTACGGTATTTTTGATCCTGACCGGCAGCTTTCCTGGCTTTGCCTACCTGGCCCTGCTGCCGCTTTTGGGGATACTGTTGGCCTTCGCCGTTGGCTTGGGCATGGCGCTTGGGGTGCTCAATGTGTTCTTCAGAGACGTGGGCCAATTCTTTGGTATTTTTGTGCAGTTCTGGTTCTGGCTGACGCCCATTGTTTATCCCGTTAAGGTCTTGCCAGAACGGGTACAAAACCTGATGTCCTACAACCCCATGGCGCCCTTGATGGGCGGATTCCAGGCGGTGTTGGTCACCGCACAATGGCCAGACTGGGCGAGCTTGACCTACCCGGCAATTTTGGCCGTATTGCTATGCCTGGTGGGCATGCGCCTTTTTAGGCGGCATGCGGGCGATATGGTCGACGAGCTGTAAGCAAATTATGGGAACCATCACCGTTACCAACCTAGGCAAGGCCTACAAGCAATACCCCAACCGCTGGGCACGCCTGGCGGAATGGCTCATACCCGGCCATAAACCACGCCACACCCTCAAGTGGGTGATGCAGGACGTGAGCTTTACAGTCCAACCCGGCGAGGCCGTCGGCATCATCGGTATTAACGGAGCAGGCAAGAGCACGTTGCTCAAGATGATTACGGGCACCACGCAGCCCACAACGGGCACCGTCAGCATCACGGGCCGTGTTGCAGCGCTGCTGGAGCTGGGCATGGGCTTTCACCCTGACTTTACGGGCCGACAGAACGCGTTTATGGCAGGGCAGCTACTGGGCTACACAGTGGAAGACATTGCCCGCCTGATGCCGGATATTGAAGCGTTTGCCGAGATTGGCGACTATATTGACCAGCCGGTACGCGTGTACAGCAGTGGGATGCAGATGCGACTGGCATTTAGTGTTGCGACAGCGCGCAGGCCGGATGTGCTTATTGTTGACGAGGCCCTGTCAGTGGGTGACGCCTATTTTCAGCATAAGTGCTTTGACCGAATCCGAGACTATCGTGGGAGCGGCACCACGCTGTTGATAGTTAGCCACGACAAAGGGGCGATTCAAGGTATTTGTGACCGCGCCATCCTTCTCGATTCGGGCAAGTTGGCGATGCAGGGCGCCCCCGAGGCGGTAATGGACTACTACAACGCGATGCTTGCGGCTAAAGAAAATAATAGCGTCCGGCAGCAGGAGACGCAAGGCGGGAAACTACAAACAATTTCTGGAACCGGTGAAGCGACCGTTGAGAGTCTCGCGCTATTTAACGACAAGAGCGAGCAGATCGAGGTTCTCAATGTAGGTCAAATCGTCCACCTCCGCGTCAAGGTCAAAACGCTTTCGGATTTACCTGAACTGGTCCTCGGGTACGTGATAAAGGATAGGCTCGGACAGCCAATTTTTGGCACCAATACTTACCATCTCAAGCGGGCACTCACCAATGTACCCGGAGATAAGTCAATAAGCTTTAACTTCAAGTTCAACGCAAATTTGGGATGCGGCACGTATTCTTTAGCCGTTGCGCTGCACACCACAGGCACCCATATTGCCAAAAACTACGAGTGGCGCGATCTAGCGCTGATCTTTAACATAGTGAGCCTCGATCAGTCCGAGTTTGTCGGATCGGCCTGGCTACCACCGACCCTCACCGTAAACCAATGAGCAACGATTTCTACAGAGCCTTTGAAGACAAGATGCGTGGCTCTCGCGCGTTGATCAAGTCGCGGCAGCGCGTTTACCTGCCATTCATCGAGCCTCTGCTTTCCTTGTACAAAGATGCACAAGCAATTGATTTAGGTTGCGGGCGCGGCGAGTGGCTGGAGCTTTTAAAGGAATCAGGGTTCAATGGCTACGGAGTGGACTTGGACGACGGTATGCTGATCGCTTGCCGTGAGCGTGGCCTGAATGTGGCCACCCAAGACGCTTTGACAGCGCTCAAAGCGCTGCCCGATGAAAGTCAGACCATTGTTTCGGGTTTCCACATCGCTGAGCACATTAAATTTTCTGAGTTGCAGTTATTGGTTTGTGAGTCATTGCGAGTATTAAAACCAGCCGGTCTCTTAATACTTGAGACCCCTAACACTGAAAATATAGCCGTCGGGACGGTTAACTTCTACCTTGACCCGACACATCAAAACCCTATTCCTGCGATGTTGCTCTCGTTTTTGCCAGAGTACTATGGGTTTGCAGCCGTTAAAGTTCTGCGCCTCCAAGAAGATGAGGCGCTAAAAGAGAGCTCAAGGGCCTCTTTGATTGACGTACTTTGGGGCGTCAGTCCAGACTACGCTGTAGTGGCCCAAAAGTACGCAGATGACAGTCTGATCGCAATTTCAAGCAGTGCGTTCACAAAGGAATACGGCTTATCGCTCGAGGCGCTTGCGGTTAGGTTTGATCAGCAGGGCGTTCAGGTCAACGACCTTATAGCCTCAGCCCAGGCAAAAGCCCAACATGTTGGTGAGCGGCTCAATCTGGTAGAAGTAAAAATTGACCGGGTTGAAGTCAAGGCACAGCAGGCAGAAGTCAAGGCACAGCAGGCAGAAGTCAAGGCACAGCAGGCAGAAGTCAAGGCACAGCAGGCAGAGGTCAAGGCACAGCAGGCAGAAGTCAAGGCACAGCAGGCAGAAGTCGCCCTAATAGCAATCCATACAAGTTCCTCGTGGAGGATTACGGCACCACTCCGAACTCTGATGGAGCTTTACTTAAAACTCAATAGCGTAACGCCGGTAAGGCTGAAGCTGAAGTTTAAACAATTGTTGCGGCACTACGCTGAAAGTGCAATTGGTTTTGTGCTTAGTAGGCCAAGAATTCGTAATATTATAAAAAATATATTCAACAGCATTCCGTCGCTCCGCCAGAGATTGTTGCACGCCCTAGTTGACTCGGGCGTGAGTCTCGATCCCCCCCCTCCTGCATGGAAAAATAAATCCGATTCGATATTCGAACTGCATGCAATGACGCCTCGAGCTCGTCAAATATATCAAGATCTTAGTATGGAATTAGATAGAGGGCGGAAGGCTGCAGTATGAGAATAGTAATAGACATGCAAGGCGCCCAAACCGAAAGCCGCTTTCGAGGTATCGGGCGTTACGCACTATCTTTTGCGCAGGGCATTGCACGGAACCGCGGTGAGCATGAAGTTTATTTGGCCCTGAATGGATTATTTCCTGACACATTGGAGCCGATTCGTGCCGAATTCCATGACATATTGCCACAGGAAAATATCCGTGTATGGTATTCCCCGGGCCCGACCCGCGAGGTGCAATCCGGTAATTTTAATAGACGAAGTATCGCGCAACTTGTGCGAGAAGCGTTCCTAGAGAGTTTGAGGCCCGACATAATCCACCTTACCAGCCTATTTGAGGGGTATCTAGATGACGCTGTAATTAGTATTGGTGCATTTAATAGCAATATACCTGTCAGCGTTACCCTATACGATTTGATTCCACTCCTAAATCCTAACCAGTACCTTGAACCAAATCCCGACTACCGTTCATTTTATGAGCGTAAGATTAGTGAATTGAGTAAATGTAGTTTAATGCTTGCTATTTCGGAGCATTCCCGGCGCGAGGGAATGGACTCGTTAGGCGCACCTCCGGAACGCGTAGTGAATGTGTCGACTGCAGTAGGCGATCAATTTCAACCGCGATTTGTAAGTGAAGAGAATTTCTCTGTCCTTAAATCTAAGTTGAATATAAATCGTCCTTTTATACTTTGCACCGGCGGTGCTGATGGCCGAAAAAACCTCGGTCGACTCCTCTTAGCTTATTCTCGATTAGAGCCAAATTTGCGCGATAGACATCAATTGGTGCTGGCAGGGAAAATTCGTGAGGAGCAACTTTTAGAAACTAAAGCTGCGGCCATAAGCGCTGGGATTAATGAGAATGAAATTATTTTTGCTGATTATGTAACGGATGATGATCTAATCTTGCTTTACAACCAATGTGCAGTTTTCGTATTTCCGTCATGGCATGAAGGTTTTGGACTTCCAGCATTGGAAGCCATGGCCTGTGGTGCTGCTGCCATTGGAGCAAATAGGACCAGCGTGCCTGAAGTTATTGGGAACCCAGACGCCTTATTTGACCCATTCGAGATCGACGACATTGCTGCCAAACTATCTAGGGTCCTTAGTGATGAGGTGTTCAGAGAAGATCTGCGATCAAAAGGTTTGATCCGCGCAAAAGATTTCTCTTGGGATGAGACCGCAGGGCGATCCATCGCTGCGTTTGAGCTTCTCTTAGACGCTCGCCAGTCAAGTCAAATCGCCATTAAGTCGATCGTTGAAAAGTTGATCGAGCAAATAGTTGATCTCAGTGTGCCAATTGAAGATTCTGAAATGCGACAGATATCATACGCTGTGGACCGTTGTTTTCCAGAGCGAAGCCATAATCAATTGCTGGTCGATATTTCAGAGTTGGTGCAGCGTGATGCGCGAACAGGTGTGCAACGTGTCACCAGAAGCATACTACACCAACTCCTAAGTATGCGTTTAGATGGTTACGTAGTTGAACCTGTCTATGCAACCATTGATCGGCCAGGGTACCGATACGCAACGAGATATATGCGACGCCAAGATACGGAGGTCAATGACCAAACTGATGAAAATATTTCAATTTGGCCTGGTGATGTCTTCCTTGGACTTGATTTACAGCACCATACGACAAGAGTACAAGAAAGGTTTCTTTTGAATGCAAGGCAGGATGGCGTAAGAATCTTCTTCGTTGTTTACGACCTACTACCAATACAGTTCCCGAACTATTGGCCAACTCAGCACTCAGTTGATAAGGTGCACAGTGATTGGTTATATGTGGTTTGTAAATTTGATGGTGCGTTATGCATTTCGCGTGCGGTAGCAGATCAGCTGCGTGTTTGGATGGAAAAAAATGGACCGCCTCGCCATCGTCCATTTGAAATTAAGTGGTTTCATTTAGGTGCAGATGTTGATAACACTCTACCAACCCGTGGGCTGCCAAATAATGCGGAAGTTGTGTTGAATTTAATAAGATCAAAACCTACTTTCCTCTGTGTAGGCACATTAGAACCTCGTAAAGGATACTCACAGGCTTTGGCGGCATTCGAAAACCTGTGGAGAGGTGGACAAGACCTTAACCTTGTGATCGTAGGAAAACAGGGCTGGTTGGTGGAAACACTAGTCGAAAAGATACTAAAACATGAAGAGTTAGGCAATCGCTTGTTTTGGTTGCACGCAGTCAGCGATGAATACCTTGAAAGAATCTACCAGGCGAGTACCTGCCTACTAGCCACCAGTGAGGGCGAGGGTTTTGGGTTACCGTTGATTGAAGCAGCTCAGCAAAACTTGCCAATAATTGCCCGTAATTTGCCTGTTTTCAAGGAAGTCGCTGGTAATCACGCGTACTATTTTGAAGGGTTAGAACCTGAGAAATTGGCGCTAGCAGTACGCAATTGGCTGAATCTGTATCTCCGTGAAAAATCTCCAAAAGTAGAGTGTTTAGACTGGCTAACATGGAGGCAAAGCACAGAACAGCTAATTGCTATATTAAATATAAAATCAAGTATGCATGAAATACAATAAAGCAATTTATAAATACAAAATCTAATCCGGCAGCATATAAATTAAATCACATTTTAGCGTAAAATAAGTTTAGTAAATTTGATTGTCTGCATAATAAATAAAAATTAAAGCATGACTCCTAATAATAGAAAAAAGTCATGTGTGAGTGGATTATTTTATATTCACAATAATAACGAATTGATCAATGTAGAACAGCAGCAGCAATTTACGATGCTTGTATTGTTTTTAGTGTGTTTGATCATCATGGTTTGGTGCTTTTATCCCCTAATGATAATTGGGTATACGACTACTGACGATGTTGGTATAAGCTTAAGTAATTTCAGCGATTTTCTTAAAGGAGCGCTTAGCTCGGGCCGTGTTACATGGGTAATCGCGGTACCGTTTGAAATAGCAGGCAGTATGAATGGGGACAATTTGTTGGCTAAGATGCCTAGGATGCTCGGTTTGATTGCGCTCCTATTCTCAATTTTTCATCTTTTGAGGGAATTGACGAGCGACACTAAGTTCGCGCTGCTAACACCTACACTCTTTGCGGCGCTTTGGCAAAACAGCTGGCAGCATAATGGCATAACTTCATATCCGATGTTATTCACCTTATCTCTAGCATGTCTCTTCCTTAGTGCATCATTATATAACCGTTTTATAAAAACAAATAATGTTTCAATGGGCATTGCTTCAGCAACATTGCTTTTTTGCAGTTTTACAAGCGAATTATTTGTTAGCCTAGCTTGGATCCATTTTTTGATATATTCAATAAATGTTTCCCCCAAAACGCGTGGCGAGTTAAAAAGAATAAATATAAATAATTTAATCCGTGCGCTTCCTTTCGTAGCTCCAATCACCATTTTTCTTATTACTTTTATAGTATATTCGAAAGGATTAATTGTATATCCATTGGGAGATTCTTCTGATATTGCAAGTACGTTAATTACGTTCACAATTTCAGGATTCCCAATAAGATTAGATCCATTTGAGGGGATTGCGAACAATAATAACTATGATATTTTTAAAGCTTTTGGCAAGGCATTGCTTGTTATTTTAGCGATGATGTTATATAGTGTTAAGTCTCAAAAAGTGAATAAATTAAATATTCTAATACTGATTTTTATCTTGAGTTTATTATTTTCGGTTTACGTGAATGTGCCGATTGCCTTAACCCAGAGATACCAAAGTTGGGTAAAATATAATCAAGCTACCATTTATATATATACAGTATTTTCAACAATTGGATTTGTAGCTTCAATCGCAACATTGGTAGTACTTTTTTCATACATAAAAGGCGTGACAGGCAAAGTTGGACGATTGGTTTTATATATTGGCGTGGGATTAAATGTCGCTGGTACCGCTTTAAATAACCAAAAGTTTTTCATAGAACAGCAAGAATCTCAAGACAGATGGAAATTAATAGACAATTATGCTAAGACCGGCGTTTTCAACTATTTACCTGCGGACTCGTTGATTGTAGCTCCAGCCTTATTTAGATGCTATAATATAGTGTGTCCAGGTCAAATCAATAATTATTGGACCGAATATATATATAAAAATTTTGATTTATATTTAAATATTGCAGATAAAATAACTAACGAGGATATAAAAAAATACAAAAAAATTTATTTTACAATATTTGAAATAAATGATGTGAGATCTTTTGGCTCAAATAAATTCAAATGCCAAGGGAGACCAAAATTCCAGTCAGATATTGTTTTTTTTAGTGGATTCACACTTCCTGAGGAGTGTGGTAGTATTTGGACAGAAGAAAAAAATGCAGAGGTAGTTTTCTCTGGCAACTTACCGCGTAGCTTCAAATTAAGAATATATGTAAATGGCGCATTTGGTCCAAATGTCCATGGGACATTTAAAGTAATCATAGGAAACGAGATTTCGACGTTTACGGGGTCTTCTGGAATTTCTCAGATTGATTTGCCGTTTCAACTAAATACTAAGGAAAATATCATACGTATTATTTCACCCAACCCAACATCGCCTGCATCGATTTCAGGGTCTACCGACTCGAGAAAAATAGGGGTAAATATACAGGGTTTAGAGATAATAAATTAGTGTCGTCGGATTCAAGCATCAAGCGCGTCGTTGTCCGTCCACAAGAAGGAGGATGAGTATGTGTAGCATTCAGGGCTTTCTGACCTGCACGTCGAAGTGAACATTGAATTACAAACACCTCATTCAATTATGAAGATACCAAATTACCGGTCTTATGAAAGCCCGCTATAGATTCATGCAAATTGCCAGATTGATCGTACGGCTAAAGTCTACGCTCTTCCTCTCGCTGCGATGCACCGCCGGCTCTCCGGACTTCAGCCCAAAGCAAACCACTGAACTGGCGAGTGAACGCGCCGAGCAAAGCCGCAATGCTTGCGGAGTAGCCATCGGGTTTAAAGAGCAGTACAGCACCTTGTTGCGTTTGCAATGGAACCCGGCATAGCTCGAAATCCGTCTTCCATTGAGACAAGTGAAATTTTACCAGTATGTGTACGCTGAAAAAAAATCTGGGTGGTAACCTGCATAAGACCTTACGTTGTCAGAAGTAAAACCGAAAGTGAGATGCCAGTGGGCCAGACCGCCGGGGGAAAAATCCTCTACATCAGGCCCTTAAGCGATCACCAATACGCACATTGAAGGCCGCGAGAAATTCGGGTATTGGTTTTCGACACGGTGATCGGGTGCCGCCATAAGCACGCTAAAGCATCATTGGTGGGGCGCGGGAGCGGTTATTCGGCTATGGCCAAGGCCATACACAAGATGGCGGGCCTGATAGGCCAGGCAATCATCAAAGCGCTCACACCCTTCGCGACTAGGGTCAAGAAACTGCATACGACCGCGTTCATGTGCACTGCGGATGTGCATTGATTGAGGCGGATTCAAGTATGAAGTTCAACAAAGATGAACCCGGTAATGGGTGGCTGAGGATGTCAAGGCATCATGGCCAATTAAACCGCCAAGTCCAAGTTACCAGATGTACAAGCACCTCAGCCGAGACGAGCGATAACAAATTAACAGCGTC